>DATBXG010000314.1:0-3625 GCA_036514415.1 Paraburkholderia sp. | reverse complement strand
CGCGCTGGGGCGGCGGCTACCTGATCCGCCACCCGCAGCTGCTCGACGAGCTGCTCGACGACGAGGCGATCGCGAGCCCGTTCGACTGGCCGGCGTTCAAGGCCGCGCTGCGCGCGCGCCTCGCGGCGGCCGACGGCCCCGAGCAGCAGATGGACCTGCTGCGCCACGCGCAGCACGCCGAGGTGTTCCGCATCCTGCTGATCGACCTGGCCGGCCAGCTGTCCGTCGAGCACGTGAGCGACCGCCTGTCGGAACTGGCCGACGCGGTGCTCGACGTGACGATCGAGGTCGTCTGGTCGCAGCTCGCGAAGCGCCACCGAGAGGTGCCGCGCTTCTCGGTGATCGCGTACGGCAAGCTGGGCGGCAAGGAGCTGGGCTACGCGTCGGACCTCGACATCATCTTTCTGTACGAAGACGAGGACGAGCGCGCCTCGGAAATCTACGCGACCTTCGCGCGCCGCCTCATCACGTGGCTCACCACGGCGACTGGCGCGGGCACGCTATTCGACGTCGATCTGCGCTTGCGGCCGAACGGCGAGTCGGGGCTGCTCGTGACCGACCTCGACGCATTTCGCCGCTATCAGCTGCGCGAGGGCGACGCGGCCAACACGGCCTGGGTCTGGGAGCATCAGGCGCTCACGCGCGCGCGCTTCTCGGCCGGCGACGCGGCGATCGGCAGCGCCTTCGAGGCGATCCGCGTGCAGGTGTTGACCACGCCGCGCGACGCCGCGCCGCTCGCCAGAGAGATCGTGGAGATGCGCCAGCGCGTGGAAGATGGCCACCCGAACCGCACCGAGCTTTTCGACCTGAAGCACGACCGCGGCGGCATGGTGGACATCGAGTTTCTGGTGCAGTACTGGGTGCTGCTGCACGCCGCGCAGGACCCCGAGCTGATCCGCAATACCGGCAATATCGCGCTCCTGCGCGAGGTGTCGCGCTTCGGGCTCATGAGCGAGGAGGAAGCCGAGACGATCGGTTCCGCGTACCGGCTTTATCGCAAGCTGCAGCACCAGTTGCGGCTCGATGGCATGGAGAAGGCGCGTGTCGATCCCGCGCGCGTGGAGAGTGAGCGCGAGGCGGTGCTGGCGTTGTGGAAGCGGGTGTTCGGGGAGCGCGGGGAGGGTTAGCGAGCGCGCGGACTGGCCGGCTTCAGATGATTCCGGCCTGCTTATCCATTTCTTCGAGTTCTGCGAATACCTCACCGGCAGGCGTGAAGTTTCCTGCTTCGATTTCCCTTCGCCCTGGCTCCAGCAGTGCCAGGAGCGCGAGCGTTTGCTCCGTGTTGCCGCGCGCGTTTTTGCCCGGTGCGTCGGCGCTATTCTGCGTTTCGTCGTTTGCCGATTCCGTTGCAGTTGTTCCTCCCGGTAGTAGCCCTCAAGCCGCCAACATCTCCTTCGCATGCCGCCGGGTCGTCGCGGTGATCTCCAGCCCGCCCAGCATGCGCGCGACTTCTTCCACGCGGCCTCCCCTGTCGAGCGGCGTGACGGCCGAGACCGTGCCGCCGTTGCCGTCGCCGGACTTCGACACCTGGAAGTGGTGATCGCCGCGCGCCGCGACCTGCGGCAAGTGCGTGACGCACAGCACCTGGCGCGCGCGGCCGAGCTGATGCAGCAATCGCCCCACCACTTCGGCCACGCCGCCGCCAATGCCCGTGTCCACTTCGTCGAAGATCAGCGTGGGCGTGGGGCTCGCGGCGCTCGCGATCACTGCGAGCGCGAGGCTGATGCGCGCGAGTTCGCCGCCCGAGGCGATCTTCGCAAGCGGGCGCAGCGGCACGCCGGCATGGCCCGCCACGCGGAATTCGATCTGCTCCAGACCATGCGCGCCGCCGATCGGCTCGCCGTTCGAGCTGCTGCCAAGCGGCACGAGTGCGACTTCGAAGCTGCCGCCCGCCATCGACAGTTCCTGCATGCCCTGCGTGACCGCCGCGCCGAGCGCCTGCGCGGCCCTGGCGCGCGCCTTCGACAGCTGGCGCGCCTCGGCGAGATAGGCGTCCTGCGCTTTCTGCGCGGCGGCGCGCAGGCCGTCTAGATCGGCCGCGGCGTCGAGCGCAGCGAGCTGCTGGCGGCGCGCCGTGTGCTCGTCGGGCAGCGTCTCGGCGTGCAGACGGAACTTGCGCGCCGTCGAATGCAGCGCGTCGAGGCGCCGCTCCACCTGTGCGAGCCGCTGCGGATCGAGATCGAGGCGTTGCGCGTAATGCGAGAGCGAGTACGCCGCCTCCTGAATCTGGATCGCGGCGGGCTCGAGTGCAGCCAGCGCGTCGTTGAGTTCGGCGTCGACTTCGGCGAGATCGCGCAGCTTCGAGAGGATCGAGTTCAACTGCGAGAGCATCGCCTCGTCGGATTCGGACAGCGCCGCCAACGCTCCCTGCACGCCTTCGATCAGGTTCGCCGAGTTCGAAAGCCGCACGTGCTCCGCGTTCACCTCTTCCCATTCGCCGGGCTGGGGCGCGAGCTTGTCGAGCTCGGCGAGCTGCCACGCGAGGCGCTCGCGCTCGAGCTGCAGCTCGCGGTCGCGCGACATCGCGCTTTGCAGCGCGAGCCGTGCGTCGCGCGCCTCGCGCCAGGCGCGCGTGACGGCGGCGGCGAGATCCGTGAGGCCCGCATGCGTGTCGAAAAGCTCGCGCTGCGCGTCGGGGCGCATGAGCAACTGGTGCGCATGCTGGCCGTGGATGTCCACGAGCATTTCGCCCAGCTCGCGCAACTGCGCGAGCGTGGCCGGCGTGCCGTTGATGAAGGCGCGCGAGCGGCCGCCGCTGTCCACCACGCGCCGCATCATGACGGTGTGCTCGCCGTTGCCCGCGTCGACGTTCGCGAGCGCCTGTTCGTCGAGCCAGAGCGCCACGTGCGCCGGCACGTCGAACTCGGCGGTGATGTCGGCGCGGCTCTCGCCCGTGCGCACGACGCTCGCGTCGGCACGCGTCCCGAGCGTGAGGGCGAGGGCGTCGATCAGGATCGACTTGCCCGCGCCCGTCTCGCCGGAAAACACGGTGAAGCCGCTGTCGAATTCGAGGTCGAGCGCCGCGACGATCACGAAGTCGCGAATCGAGAGATGGCGAAGCATGGCGTCTGGTTCTGCTTTTTGGGTTGGCGTTGGTTACCGGGTGCCTGCTGGCTGCATGGGAACGCACGCGTGGGCATCGATGCATGCGGCGCGCACGCGAAACGTACACACAGCGCACTCACAACGCGCTTCACGCGGCGGCGTGGGTTTAGTCCTCCGGATCGTCCTGCAGCGAGGGGTGCTCGTTCCAGTGCAGCTTCTTGCGCAGCGTGCGGTAGTAGCTGTAGCCGACGGGATGCAGGAAGGGCACGGTGTGGCGCGAGCGCCGCACCTCGATCACGTCGCCCAGTTCCAGCGCCGTGAACGACTGCATGTCGAAGTTCACGTTGACGTCGCGCCCCGCCACGATCTGGATGCTCACCTTGCAGTCGTCGGGCAGCACGATCGGGCGGTTCGAGAGCGCGTGCGGCGCGATCGGCACGAGCACGATGCCTTGCAGCTGCGGATGCAGGATCGGCCCCTGCGACGAGAGCGCGTAGGCGGTCGAGCCCGTGGGCGTCGCGACGATCAGGCCGTCCGAGCGCTGGTTGTACATGAAGCGGCCATCCACGTTCACGCGCAG
>DATBXG010000313.1:0-12778 GCA_036514415.1 Paraburkholderia sp. | reverse complement strand
GTCGAGGCCGTCGTTGCCGCCGTCGTCGCGTTGGAGAATTGCCCGCTTTTCAACGCAGGGCGAGGCTCCGTATTCACGCATGCGGGCACGCACGAAATGGACGCGGCCATCATGGAAGGCCATACCGGGCGCGCAGGCGCGGTGGCTAGCGTGTCTCGCATCAGGAATCCCGTCATCGCGGCACAACGCGTGATGGATCGTTCCACGCACGTGTTGCTCTCGGGAGCGGGGGCCGAGCAATTCGCCGCCGACGAAGGCCTGGCGCTCGAGAGCCCCGAATACTTCTACACCGACTTTCGCTGGCAGCAGTTGCTCGCCGTGCGCGATACCGGACGCGAACTGCTTGATCACGACGGCACGGCGCTCCTTCGCAAACAGGATCCTGGCGACGCGAGCGGACTCATCAATGGCGAGCACAAGTTCGGCACAGTCGGTGCCGTCGCGCTCGATGCAATGGGGCATCTGGCCGCGGCGACGTCAACCGGCGGCTTGACGAACAAGCGCCACGGGCGAATCGGCGATTCCCCGCTGATCGGATGCGGCACGTTTGCCGACGCACGCGTGGCCGTGTCCACGACGGGGACGGGAGAAGCGTTTATCCGCGCTGTCGCGGCCCATGATGTCGCGGCGCGGATGAAGTACGGCCACGCAACAGTCGATGAAGCTGCGCGCACGGTCGTGAACGAGGCGATCCCGCAGCAGCGCGGCACGGGAGGGCTCATTGCCGTCGATGTCGAGGGGCATGTATCGATGCCGTTCAACACCGAAGGGATGTATCGCGGCGTTGTCCACAGCGATGGCAAGCGGTACATCGATATCTACGGTAGTTGACGGCCCGGCGCTGTGCCAGCGGCAAGCGCCTTCTCCTGGTCGCTTTTCAGATGAAATCGGTGCGTTTGGCGTCCACCATAGTCGGCGCGACGAGCCTGCATACCGGCGAAATTGCGTGTGCTGATGCGACTTTGCACTCGCTTGTGGCCATCACAAGCGGCAATGCAGGGAAATGAGTTCGAGAGCCCGGACTGCAATGTTAAACGCGCACCGAATAGCTGCTTCCGCGCTATCACGGACGCAACGTCCGATACGTTTCGCTCTGCTTAGTGTCGTCCCGATCGAAAGGTGAACCTCGTACTCCGCGCTTGCTGACGTGTCCTGACGCTCGATCGTTAACCAACAATCGGAAACGTAAGCGGCGTACGTTTGCAGGCGCAAAAGCTGCAATGCTGCCTCGCTCTCCAGGGACGGCGTTCCGGGGAACCCGATATAGGTTATCTGCATACCGATTCCCATAACAGAACTCCATCACCAATACGGAAACAGAAGCCAGGCGAACCGTCGCCACAGGCGAGATGGTCGCGCCGCTCCATACCAATCGTTTGATCTCGATCAGCTTTGTCCCGTTTTTGGGAGGATCTTCGGTGAGTGTGTGACCCAAATTGCCGCGTGCGATGATCGTTCTTCGACGTGCGTTTTCATGAAGTGAGAGCATAAAAGCGATAGCTGACTTTTTGTGCCAGCTATCGCTTGATTCCTCAATCCCGAACGCAGCGGAAACCCGCATAAACATACTGATAACGCGGCTGGAACCAGTTGCGGAAGGTCGGCCGCAGCATGCATTGCGCGGTGCGCGGCGAGCCGCCTTTCATCGCGTAGTGCTGGCCGTCGAAGAAGTTCGCCGAATAGCCTTCATAGAACGGAAATGCCTTGAAGCCGGGTAGTGGCCCGAAGAGCGTCGACGTCCATTCCCAGCCGTTGCCGTACAGGCCTTCCACGCCCCACGTGCTGGCGCTGTCCGGCGTTGCGTCGACGGCCACCGGATTCCAGTCGCGGAAATCGAAGTTGTCGGTGTGGCCCGGCAGCGCACCGTGCGCCGCGCGCTGCCATTGCGCCTCGCCCGGCAGCTTCGCGCCGCGCCAGCGCGCAAAGGCGCTGGCTTCCGCGTGGCTCACGTACACGGGCCACGCAAGCGGCAGCGCGATATCTTCGAACATCGTGCGCAGTTGCCAGCCTTCGGGGCCGCGCAACCAGAACACGGGGTGCTCGACCTGTGCGCTTTCCTTCCAGGTCCAGTCGGCGTCGTTCCAGAGCTCGCGCATGCGGTAGCCGCCATCCTCGATGAACGCCAGGAACGCGCCGTTCGTGACCATAAACCGGTCGATCTCGAACGCGGGCACGTCCACCTGCTGCTCGCCGAATTCGTTGTCCCAGCCAAATACGCCGCGCTCGGCCGTCATGCCGAGTTCCGTGCGGCCCGCGGGCACCTGCACCATCTCGTGCCTGACGGCGGAGCGAAGGTCGGGACGCGCGCTCGCTGCGCCGGGCACGCGCTTTTGCTCGAACGGCAACTGGTGAAGCATGTACGTCAGCGTCTCGACATGCATGAGCCGATGTTCGATCGCGACGTTCAGCAACTGTCCGGGTGTGTCGTGATTCGGGGCATCGGCCGGCAGAGCGAGCGCCGAGAGTTGATCGTCGATGCGGCTGCGGGCGTCGCGCCCGTAGGCATGGATCTCGGCGAGAGAGGGCCAGTCGGCGGGCGTGTCGGTGGGCAGCGCGCCATCTACGGGATCGATGCCGAAAGCAAACAACTGGTCGAGGCTCGCGTCCGAGGTGGGCAGATCGAACAGGCGCTTGTCGAAGAGGTTGCGGTAGAATGCTTCCAGATGGCCAATGTAGAACACGATGCGGTGACGCTCGCGAATGGGCCGCTCGTAGAGAAATTCGGGCTTGACGACGTCGAAGAGGGCGTCGCTGGCGGCACGCGCCTCTGCAAGACGGGCAGCGAGCGTGGGGGAATGCGGGAGATGCATTTCGGCGATTCTCCTTGCGTGGGCGTAGAACGAAACTTTATCCCTTGCGCAGGAGTTGTGCCAACGTCAATGGCGCGTCGCTGAGGCGCGGCGCGGATGCCCCGAGCGGCCGGCCCGCCCGGGGACGCCATGAATTACAGGTGCCGCAGACCCTCGAGGTCGATGATGCGGATCAGCTTGCCCTGCGCGTCGATCAGGCCGCGCTTTTGAAATCTTGACAGGGTGCGGCTCACCGTTTCGAGCGTGATGCCGAGATAGCTGCCCACGTCCTCCCGGGTCATGCGCAGGTTGAATTCCGCATGCGAGTAGCCGCGCTGGCCATTGCGTTCGGAAACATCCAGCAGGAAGGCGGCCACGCGCTCGTCGGCGGAAAGCGAGCCGAGCACCATCATTTGCGACGATTCGCGAATGAGCTGCTCGCTCATGAGGCGGTGCAGCCGGTCTTGCATGGCGCCCGTTTCGCGGCACAGGTGCTTGAGCGCCGAGTACGGAATGACGCAGACCGAGCTGTCTTCGAGCGCGACCGCGCTGCAGGTATGGAAGCCGGTGCTGATGCCGTCGAAGCCGAGCGGATCGCCGGCCAGACGCAGGCCGGTGACCTGCTCGCGGCCGTCACGGTGGGCCATCACGGTCTTGAGCGAGCCCGAACGCGCGACGTAGAGGTTGTCGAACGGATCACCGTCGCGGTACACGGCCTCGCCGCGCCGCACGCTGCGGGCGGAGCAGATCAACGCTTCGAGCTTCGGCAGATCGTCGAGTGTGAGCCCCTGGGGCATGCACAGATGCCGCATTGCGCAAACCGAACAGCGCGTGGACGTGCGCGGAGCCGCAGGGGGCGTGCGATTGCTGCGGCGCAAGGTGGTGTGGGAATCGGCGGTAGGGGTAAGCATCGACAATGCTCCTTTGATCTCGATCTAGGCATTGTCTACCGGGGTCGAATCTCAAATTGGTGGCAAAGTGACGCGCTTTTGAGATGAGTCGTGTTGAGCCTTGTCAGAAGCCGCTTGCGCGGAGCCTGACGGAGCGCAAGCGACTTTTCAATAACACGCAAAACTGCCCGCACACGACGCGACTACTCTTCGGCATTTCCGGCGGCCGAAGGGATGAGGAGAACGGGCAGCGTGGACTGCCGAACGCACCGTTCGGCAACACTGCCGAGAATCAGGCGCTGGAAGCCGCGGCGGCCGTGCGTGCCCATTACGATCAGATCGGCGCCGGCTGTTTTCGCGGCGTTGAGCACGAGCGTCGGGACATCATCGAGCGAGGAGGCCTCGCCCGTGACCATGGCCCCTTCGACGCCTCGCTCGCTCATCGCCTTGTTCATCTCTTCGGCGAGTTCGTTGCCCTGGGCGATCATCTGGTTGCGCAGGATCGACGGGTCGTAGCCCGGTGCATCGAAATACATGGGCGTGTTCTCGATCACGTAATACGGCTGCAGGGTCGAGCCCATCGCCTTCGCTAGCGCAAGCGCGGCTTCGAAGGCGCGGCGCGAGGTGGCGCTGCCATCGACGGCGACAAGGATGCGTTTGTACATAAGACCTCCTCTTTGGGTGGAATCGAGAGTCGCGCGGCCTCTGGTTGTGTGGTGCCGGGGCCGGCGCGGCGTGTCGTGACTGGCGAGTAGCTTAATGGATCGCGAGTGAACATGCAGTCGACTGTATGAAAGATGGAAGGAGCGCGACGGAAGATCAAGTGGGGCGCGTCGGAATATCGCGGCGTCGCCACGCTTTCCTTACGATTTTTCGTTCGGTTGCGCGCGCACCGTCATCCGGCTATCGTTGCGTCTTTTTCGCTCCGCGCAGTTTTCCCCTCCCGTGAAACCTTCCTCCGCCAACCTGCCGTTTCGCGACGCGTTGCTGGCCATGCTCGGCATCGGCCTCGTCAACATGCTCGTCGCGCTCGATCAAACCGTCGTCAGCACCGCTTTGCCGTCGATCGTCGCCGAACTGCACGGCTTCGAGTTTTACGCGTGGATCGCCAGCGCCTACCTGCTGGCCTCGGTCGTGACGGTGCCCGTGTTCGGCCGGCTCGGCGACTACTTCGGCCGCAAGCGCTTCGTGATCGCCGCGGTCATCGTGTTCACGGTGGCTTCCGTGCTCTGCGGGCTCGCGACCGACATGCGCTTGCTTGCGGCGGCGCGCGCGCTGCAGGGCGTGGGGGGCGGCATGATGGTGGGGACGGCGTTCGCCTCGATTCCCGATCTCTTTCCCGACCCGCGCGCACGGGTGCGCTGGCAGGTCGTGATGGCCGCCGCCTACGGCATCGGCACGGCCGCCGGCCCGTCGCTGGGCGGCTGGCTCAGCGAGCATTTCGGCTGGCGCTCGACGTTTCTCGTCAATCTGCCGGTCGGCAGCCTTGCGCTCTATTTCATCTGGGCGCATCTGCCGCGTTACCAGCCGGCGCGCACCGGTGAGGTGCGCATCGACTGGACGGGCGCCGTGCTCGTCGCGCTCGTGCTGGGCGGCTTCCAGACCCTCATCGAGGCTGTCCCGAAGGACGGCCTCACGGCCGGCAATGCCGCGCTCGCCGTGGCCGTGCTCGCCGGTGCGGCGGCGCTGCTCGCCTGCGAGCGCCGCGCGACGCATCCGATCATCCCGCTCGACCTCTTTCGCGACCCGCAGCTGGTCACCCTGTTTACACTCTCGACGCTTTCGGGCTTCGTGATGTTCTCGCTGATCTTCTTCGCGCCGCTCCTGCTGCAGGGCGGTTTCGGGCTGTCGCCCCAGCAGGCGGGCCTGCTCGCCACGCCGATCGCCGCCTGCATCGCGCTGGGCAGCCTCATCAACACGCGCATCGTGATCCGGCTGCGCAAGCCCACGACGATTCTCACGGTCGGCTTCAGCCTGCTGGTTGCGGCCTGCGCGGGCCTCGCCTTCGCGTCCCGCCATACGGCGCACCTGTGGCTCGAGCTGGCGATGTCCGCGGTGGGCATCGGGCTCGGCTTCATCCTGAACAATCTGAATATTTTCGGGCAGGAGATTGCCGGGCGCGAGCGCTTTGGCATCACGACCGCCTTGCTGCAATCCACGCGCATGGTCGGCGGCATGCTCGGCACCAGCATCGTGGCGACCATCGTCAACCATCGCTATGCGGCCGGCGTGGGCGACGCGCTGGCGGTGCTCGGCGCGCCGTTGCAGCAGCGCTGGCAGCCGCAACTCGCCGATCCGCGCGTGCTGATCGACCCGGCGCTGCGCGACGGCCTCGTCGTGCAACTCAAGACGGCCGGGCTCGATGGCGCGTCGCTGATCGATGCGGTGCGCCACGTGCTGGTGGACGCGATTCACCTGGGAATCGGGCTGACCGGCCTTGCGGCGCTCGCGGCGGCGTTGTGCGTGGGGCGGATTTCCCATATCCGCTTCACACGCAGCGCCTCGGAGGCGGCGAAAATCAGCGAAGCGAGGGCCGATGAGGTCAAGGTTGACTGACGGGCCACGTTCGGCGGTACGTATTGGGGCAGGAATTGGTCTTTTGAACGAGAATTTGTCAGACAAAAATTAAAGCTGGCGCTGGCTGAGCGCAAGCAACGGCAGCGCCCAGTCAGCGTGAATCGCTTTTTCTCCGATAGCCCCCTCAGGCCTCAGGCGGCGTGCGCCAACGGGCCGAACAGCGCGTGGTGCGTCTGCTGGCTCATCGCGATTTCCAGCGCAACGGCGTTCTCCACGCCAATGCGCATTGGCGCGCCAAGCCGCGCCAGCTCGATGCCCGTACGGCGCAGCAGGCGCTCCATCGGCGTCGTGGTCACCGTCACATAGCTGTTGATGCCCGAGCGGTCGGCGAACGAAACGACCGCGCGCATGGCGCTCATGGTCACGTCGGCGAAGCCGAACGCCTGGTCGTTGCCCGACTCGATGGCGAAACGGCTCAATTCCCAGATACCACGGCCCGCGGGCGCGGGCTTGCCTTGCAGCAGTTGCGGGAAGGTGTCGCGCAACATGTTCGGGCCTTCGGTGGGCATCAGGCGCCAGCAGCCGCGCACCTGGCCCGCGGTGTCCTGAATCAGCATGTAATGGGGCCCGAGCGCGTCGTAGCCGTCGATTTCCATCCCCGCGATGGTGGGGATGTCCCAGCCCATGCGGTCGCGGAACACGCGCGCGCGCAGCCGGTACATCTCGTTGATGTCCTCGTTGTCGAAGTCCTGTCTTGGTCCGATCCGAATCGCAGCTTGCATGACAACTCTCCCGATTTGTGTGGAAAGCGCGGCAGTACGGTTCGAAAGCTATGCGTTATGAATATAAAAAAACACCTATCTAGATAGGTAGGTGCGCAGGTAGGCCCTCTTGAGGAGAATCACTTCGGCGGTAGTCACTCATCAGGCATATCTGACAGCGAGAGTCATCATGGAACTTATGGAAAATCAATGGCACTCGGGTGCGAGTACCATTTCGTCTTCCGGGGATCTGTCTTCGGTCATCGACCGCGTCCTGATCATTGCGTATCGGAAGAAGAAGAAGGAGAGCCAGCGGCGCTTCTGGGCGCGCTTCGGCGTGACGCAGTCGCGCGGCAGCCGGTTCGAGTCGGGCGCGGAGATTCCGCCGCCGGTGTCGATCCTGCTCGGTCTGTATTTCAACAAGACGATTTCGGACGGCGATCTCGGCCGCGCCGAGCGCGTGCTGCGCCGCCCCGATGCACCGATGGTGCTTAGCCCGGGTCAATAAGGCCCATTTGGGTCGCGATGACGGCTGCCGCTCGCCGTGAGTTGACGCCGAACTTCCCGCGAATGTTCTTCATGTGGAAGTTCACGACGGCTTCAGAGCAATTCAGGATGTGAGAAATTTCCCAAGTGGACTTGCCCAGCGCAGTCCACTTGAGGCATTCCTTTTCCCGTGGCGTGAGCTTGGGGATCAGCGACTGGACATGGTCGTTCAGGTGGCGCTGGCTCGTGTCGAGCACGAGATCGCGCAGCAGAACGAGGTTCGGCAGCGCGCGGTTCACGTCGTCCCAAAACCCGTCCGTGGGGTTCGCGTCATTGACGAAGCAGAGCATGCCGATTTCCTGGCGCGGGCCGTGGATCGGCAGGGTGACGCCTGCGCGCAGCCCGTACGAGCGGGCTTCCTCATACATCGATTGCTGCTGCTCCGTCGCGAACAGATCCGGCGACCAGATGAGCGGCGACGAGCGCGTCGTGCAATGCGAAACGGTAGGGTCGAAGTAGGCCATACCGTGGTCGTTGTACGTCTGCCGCCACGCGGCCGAATAGTTCGTGCGGATGAACGCGTCCTCGAGCCTCATGCCCGGGCGCGGCAGGATAGCCAGCATGACCTGGCTGAAACCCCACGAACTGGCGAGCTTCGCCACCGCGTCGAACCACGCTGCCTCTTCGGGCGCGTCGAGCACGGGCGACATCTGCTCTATGAAATGTAGAGGCACGTTCAACACTCTCCAACAGCGCTGGGCGAGATCGCGGGCCAAGGCCGGTGACCTGCGCTCCTCGCTTCTTATGATGTAAGAATTTATCACTAAATTCCTGGATGATCGCCCCTCGTCTGCAATCCAACCGGATTGTGGGGTCATTTCTGTCACATTTCGGTGACATTGGAGAGTCTCAGCGCCTCCTGAACAGCGCGCCGGCTGCGCGAAGGAGCGTTTCATCGAATGCGAATAAAGCCGGGCTTCATTTCGAAAGCCGAAAAAACTGCGTGCTGCCAGGATAATGGCCACGGATTTATCGGTTTTCGATTTTCCCCGGGCTTTTCATTTCCATTTTTAGCTGCATTGGACTGAATGCAGTTTGATTCCGCCAGGGCAGCGCCTTACGGCGAGATTATCGGCCAGGATTAATCGTGAAACGGTCCGCCGCGATGCGGGCGGCGGACCGCGGTTCAGGCCTTGCGGTGCAACTCGACCAGGCGTGTCGGCCGCATGTGGTTGAGCGCGAAGTGAATGCGCCCCGGATTGCGCCGCACGTTGGGCTCGAGCGGATCGGCAAATTCAGCGTCGGCATAGTAAGACAAATCGGGCTCGGTCATACCCTTGTCGATGGCCTCGTAGCCGGACTGCAGCGCGAACGGCAACCGGTGTCCGTCCTTGCGGCTGTCGAAGCCCGCCAGGCCGTCTTCGGCCTCGGGCACGCTGTTGACGAGCGTCGCGTTGCACGTCGTGACTTCGTCGGGGCCGATGTAGCCTTCGCCGGCGAGGCGCGCGGCCTCGCGGTTCTTGCCGTCCGTATCGACCGAGCTGTCGTGCGTGCGGTCGTTGTGGAGCTCCGCGCTGCGCGGTCGCGAGTGCGACGCGCTCACATCTCCCACGTTGGTTTCGTGCATGTCTTCGGGACGATTCATGATACTTACTCCTTGGAAGACCTGGGTGCGTGTGCTCAACAGACCAGTCAGCAAGCGCTGTTCCGCTGCGGTGCAGCGACCCTTGAATCGGGGTGAAAAGCAAGCCGGTTCGCCAGGAGAACGCTTCCAGCGAATTTGCATTTTTTTCGTTGGAGGGGACTTTTTCCCAGGAGTATGATCCTCTTTCAACGAGTTGGCGCGCTTTCGATTAATGGGCCGGGCGAGGGCTCATGCTGTGGCTTTGCCGCACGATCCTGAATGCACGCGCCACAAAAAATGGACGAGGCAGTCAGGGCGGGTGACACACATGCACTTCGACGCTGCATTTACGCATCGCGGCTATTTGCTGAATTGCGCACCGGCGCGCGCCGGTGACGGCACATATCAACCGTATGTCGTGATTTCGCGATCGAGTGACGGCGAACTCGTTGCCAATCGTTTTTTCCCTGCCGATTTGCGATTCGCCGACGAAGCGGCCGCCATCGCCCACGCGCGCGACTGGGCCGTTCGGTGGATCGACGCGAGCACCGTCACGCTTTGACGGCGCTTGCAGCGCTGGCTCGTTCCGCCGCCGCGGGTGCTCCGGCGAACTCCCGCAAAACGCGGTAATCTCTGGGGTCGATACACTCCCTTGCGGACCGTGCGTCCGCTGCCGCATCACCATGTCCAATGCTGCTTCCCCCGACTGGGGTCTCGAACAGATCGTCGCCGATCTGCGTGCGTCGCGTGAAGAGCGTCATCGCACGCGCCATCCGCTCGGCATCCGCGAATTGCCGTCACGCGATGCGGTCATCAGCATCGTGGCCGGCCTGCGCGCCGCGCTCTTTCCCACGCATTACGGCGCTCCCGACCTGACCGACGAGAGCATCGACTACTACGTCGGCCATACGCTCGACAGCACCTTGCGGCTGCTCGCCGAACAGATCCGGCGAGCGTTGCGCTTCCTGCCGGACAGTGCGCAGGTGAGCGACGACGCGTTGCGCGTGCGCGCATTCGAAGTGGCGCGCGAGTTCGGGCGGCAGTTGCCCGACATTCGCGCGCTGCTCGTGAGCGACATCCAGGCCGCGTTCACGGGCGATCCCGCCGCGCAGCACATCACAGAGATCTTGTTGTGCTACCCGGGCGTGTGGGCCATGACGCACCACCGGCTCGCGCACGCGTTGCACCGTCTCGGCGTGCCGCTGCTCGCGCGCTTCATCAACGAGATCGCGCATTCGGCAACGGGTATCGACATCCATCCGGGCGCGCAGATCGGCTCGAGCTTCTTCATCGACCACGGCACCGGCGTCGTGATCGGCGAGACGGCCATCATCGGCGAGCGCGTGCGTGTGTATCAGGCCGTGACGCTCGGTGCGAAAAGCTTCGCGGCCGATCTCGACGGCACGCTCGTGAAGGGCAACGCGCGCCATCCGATCGTCGAGGACGACGTGGTGATCTACGCAGGCGCGACGATACTCGGGCGCGTGACGATCGGGCGCGGCTCGGTGATCGGCGGGAACGTGTGGCTCACGCATAGCGTGCCGCCGGGCAGCAGCGTGCGCCAGGGCAAGATTCGCGAGGTCGAGCGCGGCGACGAAGGCCAGCTGAAGTAGAGCGGGGAACAAGGACGAACGGGACCCGCAGTCCCGTTCATTGCCTGCTGTTTCGGTTCAGGTATTCGCGACGCTCATCGCAGCTGGATTGCCGACGATGGAGAGAAACTCGCGGCGTGTGGAGGGATCGGTGCGGAAGGTGCCCAGCATGCGCGACGTGACCATCTCTACGCCAGCCTTGTGCACGCCGCGCGTGGACATGCACTGATGCGCCGCTTCGAGTATCACGCCCACGCCTTTCGGCTGCAGAATTTCATTGAGCGTGTCGGCGATCTGCGCGGTCATCTTCTCCTGGATCTGCAGGCGCTTCGCGAAGGCGTCGACGAGACGCGCGAGCTTCGAGATGCCCACCACGCGATGCTCGGGCAAATACGCCACGTGAGCGCGCCCGATGATGGGCACCATATGATGCTCGCAGTAGCTCTCGAAGCGGATGTCCTTCAGCACGATCATTTCGTCGTAGCCGTCCACCTCCGAGAAAGTGCGCGAAAGGATTTCGCGCGGATCGACCGCATAGCCCGCAAAGAACTCTTCATAGGCGCGCGTGACGCGCGCTGGCGTATCGATCAGCCCTTCGCGAGAGGGGTCGTCTCCGGCCCAGCGTAGCAGCACGCGCACCGCGTCCTCGGCTTCTGCGCGTGACGGCCGCGCGAGGGCTGCGCTCGTTGTGCTCTTGCGTTGCTTCGCTTTCCCGGCTTTTTTTTCTTCGCTCATCCATGGGCTCCTGTCGTGTGGAAGGACGCCGTTCTGGCGTGCGCCACGAGCGCACATTGTTTCATGTTTTGCAGGGCTTCGTGCGAGGCGGGCTCGATGGGACGCGTGTGCTCACCTGGGTTACCTGGGCCACTCGTCCATGGCGTCGTTGAATAGTTCCGCCACCAAGCCGCGCAGCCATTCGGCGCGCGGCGCGTTGTGATACTTGCGATGCCAGTGCTGCTTGAGGTCGAAGCGCGGCAGCGGCAGCGGCGGTTCCACGAGCGTGATCGATGCATGCTCGGACACATAGGCGAAGCCGATTGCATGTGGCACGGTCGCAATGAGGTCAGAGCGCGTGAGGATGAACGGCAGGCTCATGAAGTGCGGCGTTTCGAGCACGGCGCGACGGCGCATCCGCCTTTTCTCCAGATACTGCTCCAGCACTTCCTGGCTGCGCCCCTCGGCACGCACGACGGCGTGGCCCATGGCGAGAAACTGCTCGATAGTCATGGCTTTGCCAGCGAGCGGATGGCCGCTGCGCATCATGCAGATGAAGCGGTGCGTGAAGAGACGCTGCTGGAAGAAGTTGTTGCCGCCCAGGTCCGGAAAATAGCCGACCGCGAGATCGATGTCGCCCGATTCGAGGCCACGCTCGACCTGGCTTGGCGGCAGCGAGACCGAGCGCAGGTTCGCGTTGGGAGCGCGCTCGGCGAACACCTGCAAGAGGCGCGGCAGAAAAACGATCTCGCCGACATCGGAAAGCGCGATGGAAAACGTATGCGTGCTCGTGGCGGGATCGAAGTCCTGCGCCTGCAGCATGCCTTTCTCGATGCGCACCAGCGCGTCGCGCGCGGCGGGAATCAGGCCGAGCGCGCGCGGCGTGGGCTCCATGCCGCGCGAGGTGCGCACGAAGAGCGGGTCGCCGAAGAATTCGCGCAGCTTGCCGAGCGCCGTGCTCACGCGCGGCTGGCTCACGCCAAGCCGCTCGGCGGCGCGGCTCACATTGCGCGTTTCCTCCATGGCCACGAGAAAGGGAATGAGATTCAGATCGAGGTCTAGCATGAAGGCGAGGGCGGCGGCGCACTATGTCGAAATCAGATAAAGACTAGTCGATGAATCGGATTTCCGGATATTGGGGTATGTGCCCACGGGCGCGCCGGGCTTGAAGGACCGGCCGCGTGTGCGAACCGGCGCGCACCCGCGCGGACATGAAGTAGATTGCCTGTGTGGGTAGACCCGCCTTGACAAGCGCTTGAATACACTCCGATAATGCGCTGGACGTTCGCTAAACGAATCAGTGTTCGTATATAGAACTTTTTCGCGATCGAGTGACGTGGACCTTCCGCGATGCGCATCGCTTTCAGGAACAGGCATGATCAACAAGATTTTCGACTCGCTTCAA
>DATBXG010000312.1:0-7921 GCA_036514415.1 Paraburkholderia sp. | reverse complement strand
GCGGCTCTGCGACGACATGTAAAGGAAATTGTCGACGCCGTTCATTTCGTCTTCGATGATCGACGTCACCGTGCGGTCCAGCGTCTGCGCGTCCGCGCCGCTGAAGACCGCCGATATCGTGAGCGAGGGCGGCGCGACGTCCGGGTACTGCTCGACCGGCAGCAGCAGGAGCGCGAGCCCGCCAAAGAGCGCGATGAATAGCGCGACCACCCATGCAAAGACCGGCCGGTAGACGAAGAATTGCTTCATGGGCGCGCCGCTCAGGAGGGGTTCGCGGCAACGGGATGGGCGTCCACGCGCTGCCCGGGCTGGACCCTCTGCCAGCCATCGACGATGACCCGCTCGCCCGACTCGAGCCCGTCCTTGACGACCCACTGCCCGGCTTCCTGCGGGCCGAGCACGACGTTGCGCCGCACGACGGTGCCATCATCGGCAACGAGCGAGAGGCTCGTCGCGTTGTTGTCGAACTGCACGGCGCGCGCCGGGACCTCCAGGCCATTCGGTATCGTGCCGATCACGACCCGGCCGCGCACGAACTGTCCGGGCAGCAGGATGCGCGACGCATTATTGAAACGCGCACGCATGATCTGTGTGCCGGTGGAAGGCTCGACCACGAGATCGGTGAAGTCGAGCACGCCCGGCTCCTTGAATTCGTCTCCGTTCGCAAGTGTGAGCCACACCTGCACGCGGTTCGCGGCAGGCGCCGCTAGCGCGCCCGAGGTAATCTGTTTGCGTACTTCCAGCAGCGAAATATTCGATTGCGTGAACACGGCGTTCACGGGCGTGAGCTGATTGACCTGCGTGAGCAAGGTCGCGCTGGCTGCACTGACGAGCGCGCCTTCGGTGACGAGCGCGCGCCCCACGCGGCCCGCAATCGGCGCGCGCACCGTGCATCGATCGAGCCGCAACTGCGCCAGCGTGAGCGCGGCGCGTGCGTCCGCAACGTTCGCGTCGGCCTGCTGCAGCGCAGTCAACGCGGCTTCGTACTCCTGGGCGCTGACCACCTGGCGAGCCACCAGAGGCTTGAAGCGCGCCACCTCGGAAGCCGCGTTGCCCTGAACGGCCTGAGCCCGCGTAAGCGCCGCCTGCGCCTGCCGCAATGCGGCTTCGTAGTCGCGGGAGTCGATGAGAAAGAGCGGCGCGCCGGCGCGCACGTCGGTGCCCTCTTCATAAAGGCGCCGCTCGACGATGCCGTCCACGCGCGCGCGCACCTCTGCCGAGCGGATCGCTTCAATGCGTCCGGGCAGTTCGATCACGCGTGGAATGGGCTTTGCCGTAACCGTTTCAACGAGCACGCTCGGCGGCGGCGGCGCGGCGCCGCTCGGGGCTTGCCGGTCGCGGCATCCGGGAGCCGCCAGCAGCACCGCCGCCGCGATGGCGAGCAGGCAGGGGCGATAGCGTCTGAATTCGCAGTGTGGCACGCAAAGCTCCCCCGAAGAAAATGGAGACGGTACGCTCCGGCATGGGATCGCTCATTGCGCATGAGCGCGACCGGCTCATTGCGATATTCACTCAAACTGCGTTTTTAAGCCCCCGATGTGCGCAGCGCGATAGAGGAAGCGCGAGAAAACCACTCAATGCTTCAATTGTTATCTAACAGATATCATGCATTCATTCACAGGAATTACTCAAAACCGCGACAAAATTCGCCAATCGCAATTTTCTTGAAGTCGGAATTCCCTCTACTACTATGGATAGACGTTTCACGCCCCTAAATTCTTTCATTTTCAAGCGATCGTCTCTACCCTTTTAGGGGCAGGTTCGCACAGTCGGGTATCACGGCTTTCAGAATGTTCTATAACCGAAAGAAGCCATAAGTCATGGCGACGTTAATCATCCTCTTGCCTCAGGAGATCGGATCATGAAAAGCCAACTCGTCCTCTCTGTCATTGCTGCGCTGCTCGTCGGTGTCTCTTCCTCCGCAATCGCGCAAGGCGCATCCGGTGCAGATCAAAGCCAGGGGACTGGTCGCCAGCAGGTCATGCCGACCATGCCGCATCGCGACTGGCACGAGGGCCAGGTGGTCCCTTCGAAGTACCGGCATTACAACTTCGTGATGAACGCGAATGACTGGAAATCGCATAACCTGGACGCGCCCAAGCGCGGCCAGCAATGGCTGGGCGTGAACGGCGACTACGTGCTGGTGAGCCGCAGCAACTGGAAGATCTCGAAGATCGTGCCGGGTACCGAGTGACTCGACTGTGTGGCGCGGCGGGCTACGCCGACGTAGCCCGCGCTGCGACTTGCGCTGTAACCAGTGCTGTGACTTTCGGTTTGCCAGGCATGGACGAATGTCATGCCTGACGCCGTTCTCATTCGACGAGCCGCGAGCGAAGGCGCTTGTACTCGTCTTCCGTGATCGATCCCGTGGTTTTCAGCTTGTCCAGCTTCTCGATTTCGTCCGCGACACTGTAGCCGACCATGTGGCGCAATTCGTCGCGCGCTTTCTGCGCGCGCTCCTGGTTGCGATGCGCCATGTCCCTGCCTTGCGTGATGATATAGGCGAATATGCCGATATAAGGCAGGACAATGAGAAAGATCACCCAGACGATCTTCATAAATCCCGATATGTCGGTCCGGCGGAACAGGTCACTCGTGATCGTGATGAACAGCCAGAACCACAGAATGAACATGAATATCGAAAAAGCATCGATAATAAAGTTTGAAAACGTAAAGCCATTTGCGAAGATCATGAATGCCCTCCGTCGGTTTTTCGTGTGGGAAACTGCAACTGCACGCTGACACCGCCATCACAGGCGCCGGTCGACACCGTGTCCGCTATACGTCGCGCGGGTAACGAGGATGACGCCGCAGTATAGTCCGCGGTCCCGTCAGACCAGGCCGCGCGTGCGCTCTCGTCCGGCAAGCGGCACCACGGCCATCGAAATGAGATCGAGCCCGAGGAACAATCCGAGCAAGGGCAACGGCACGCTTGGGAAATTCGCGGCGAGGAAGATGGCGAGCAGGAAAGACAGCGCCGCGCTGACCAGGCCGATGTTGTTGAGCTTCACGTCCTGTCCAACCGAAGCAATGATCTTGAAGAAGCCGTCGGCCACGAAGAATATCATCAGCATGACGGTCAGCCCTCGCGCCCGCGCGCTGTCATTGACCAGAATGAGAATGCCGATGAGCACGGGTACGATGACCGGCGGAATGCGCCTCACGGCGAGTTTCCAGTCTTTCGTCGTGAAAAGATTCAAGGCGTGCACGAAGCCGCAGAACAGCAGCATTCTCGCGATGAAAAGCGTGCCGATCATGGACGTTGTCGTGAGCGACAAGACGATGCAGAGAATGCCTGCCGCGATGAGAAGGGTTGAGCCGGCAATCGGAAAAAAAGCACGCTTTTTCATATTCGAATGTAACTGCATCGATACGGTTACATAGATCGCAATATCTGACTTGCGCGCTGATTTTCGCCTATTCTTGTCGAATTACAGGCTTAAGCGAAATTAAGCGTTCCACTATCAGCCGTGGAAGTATAGTGCGTGACTCTGCAAATACAAGGGCGCGATTGCACCGTGAACCTCGAACGCAGCCATACCTTCTCGTTCAGCCCAGGCGGCGAACACTTCCTGCTCGACGGCGAGCCCTTCCAGATTCGCAGCGGCGAGATGCACCCGGCGCGCATCCCGCGCGAATACTGGCAGCACCGCATCCGCATGGCGAAAGCAATGGGGATGAACTGCATCGCCTTGTACATCATGTGGAACTACCACGAAACGCACCGTGGCGTGTTCGACTTCGAGAGCGGCAACCGCGATATCGCATCGTTCATCGGCCTGTGCCAGGCTGAAGCGATGTGGGTGCTGTTGCGCCCGGGGCCTTATGTGTGTGCCGAGTGGGACCTGGGAGGCCTGCCCTCGTACCTGCTGGGCGAACCGGACATCCGGTTGAGGACCGACTCCGCCACCGATGCCCGCTACATGGCGGCGGTCACGCACTATATCGACGCACTGGTTCCACGCATCAAGCCGTTGATGATCGAACACGGCGGCCCGATCCTGATGATCCAGATCGAGAACGAGTTCGGATCCTATGCGCACAATCCCGCCTACCTCGAAGAACTCAGGCAGCTTTGGCTACGAGGCGGCATAACGGGACCGTTCTACACCGAGGATGGTCTTGCGCAACTCGAGCGCAACCGCAGCACGGTTGCCGGTGGCGCGATCGCGTTGAGCAACGGCAATGCGGCGCAGATCGCTGCGGTGCGCCTCGCCTTCTCCAGCGTGCCAGCGATGGCGGGCGAGGTCTACCCGGGCTGGCTCACGCACTGGGGCGAACCCGTGTTCGCGGGGCAGAACTACGATCTCGCCGAAACCTTGACGGCATTCATGCAGTCGCAATTGTCGTTCAACCTCTATGTCATTCACGGCGGTACGAGCTTTGGCTTTTATGCCGGCGCGAATGTCGATGACGCAGGCAACTATCAGCCCGATATCACCAGCTACGACTATTGCGCGCCAATCAACGAACAAGGCATGGCCACGGCGAAATACAGGCAGTACCGCAAGCTCATCGCGAGCTATCTGGCCGAGCCGCTGCCGGACATTCCCGAAGCCATCGCCACGCTCGAATGCGCAGGCGGGCGCAACCTGATGCCAGCGCGCTACGCCTCGATCTGGGACAACCTGCCCGCGGCCTTGCCACGCGAGCAGAGCGTCGATCCGCGGCCCTTCGAACACTACGGGCAGTCGTTTGGATTCGCGCTGTATCGCAAGCGGTTGCAGGCGCAGCCGGAAAGCGCGCTGGACATCAGCGGTGTTCACGACTATGCCGCTGTTTTCGTCGGCGAGCGCTATGCGGGCGCCGTGTCGCGCGCGCGCATCCCGCGTGACTATGCACAGTCGCTACGCGTGATGCATCGCGCGCCGCTCGCCCTGTCCTTCGCATTTGCCGATGAGGGTTCCGGCACTCACGTCTCGCTGGAGATCCTGGTGGAGGCCATGGGGCGCGTCAACTTCGGAGCCGACATCGTCGACCGCAAAGGGCTGATCGAGCCCGTGAGGCTGCAACACGCCGACGGGTCGATCGCCCTGCTCCAGGACTGGGAAATCTTCCTGCTGCCGATGGACGAAACGTTTATCGCCGGCCTCGAAGAACGCTGCACGAATCCGCAGAAACCAGGGCTCTTTTTCAAGGCGATCCTGCATCTGGATAAAGCCGGCGACACGTGGCTCGACATGCGTCACTGGACCAAGGGCGTGGTCTGGGTCAACGGGCACAATCTCGGGCGCTACTGGAACATCGGCCCGCAAAGGCGCTTGTATTGCCCCGCGCCGTGGCTCGCGCAAGGCGAGAACGAGGTGCTCATCTTCGACCTTCACCAGACCGAAGCGAAGCCGGTGCAACTGGAAAATTCGTTGTATTAGCACCGATTCAAGGTTCGCTCCCGACGACCGGCAGCAGCTCCAGCGTGAGCACTTCGAACGGCGCGAGCTGCACTTGCTGTAGCGCATCCGCGTCCAGCACGGCCGGAATGCCAGCCGCACTCGCACCCCAGACGCTCCGCGCATGCAATCGCCCAGGCGCCGCAGCCGGCAGCTCCAGTTGACGCCGCAGATCCAGTGCGAAGCGCTGCGCACGCCGTTCCGGATTGCGCAGCGTGACGATCGCCTTGTGCGGCGACCACGCGGCCCAGCCATAGATGGCCGCTTCGTCGGGCGCGCCGCCTATCCAGTGACTGTCGCGCAATACGCCGGCGTTCGCGCGGGCCCAGCGCGCTGCATCCGCAAGCACGTTCCAGTCGTGCTCGCCCAGCAGCGCCGGCGTGATGTATAGCTCCTGCAATTGCGTGCCGCTCCCGAAATAGCTTCGCACTTCATGGGCGAACGCTTCCCCCGCCGACGTGTTCAGGCGTGGATTGCACTGCGCATAGACAACGCCGTGCAGCATGAGCGAATTGAGCGGAAAGTGCGGGCTGCGCGTGACGACGTTGTGGTACGTCTGCGCGTCGCGGTACGTGATCCAGCGCTCGCGGTTCGCGCCGCTTCCCGCCTTGCCGTCGTCGTTGCCGCCGCGCCAGATCGAGTCGACATGGCGCAGCCAGAAGGGCGACGGGTGCGTGCCTGTCGAGAGATTGATGAACGTTGCGGGTTTGGCCGCCCGAATGTCCTCGATGAGCTGGATCGCCGCGGCCCAATCGCTGTCGAAGAGGCTGCCTGGAAATACGCGGTCCGCATTGCCAGTCCCGTCGAACTTGAACTGGTTCACGCCGTCTCTCGCGAGCAGGTTCATCACGACTTCATGAAAGCGCCGGTAGTATCTCGGCCCCGACAACGCGAAGCCGTTGTCGATTACCTCGTAGCCGGCGGCACGGCCACGCGTCACGCGTTCGTCTTTCGGCGCGCAGTAGCCGCCCCAGGGCGAAAGCCAGATGCCGGGCGCAGCGCCGTATCGAGCCGCGGCGTCGCGCAGGGGAACGAAGCCGCGCGGGAATGCCTCGCTGAATTGCCAGCCGCCGCCAAGGTCGTCCCAGCCGTCGTCGAACAGGAACGAATCGATCTGCACCCCGCGCGCCGCGTGCAACGCGCGGCCGATCGTCTCGATGCGCTCCAGCGCCTGGTCCTGCGTGTAAGGCGTGAGATAACCAATATCCCACCAGCTGTTGTAGTGCAGAAACGGACACCAGGGGCGAGCGCGCTCCTGCTCCAGATACGCCGCGAAATCGCGCCGCCGCTGGCCTTCGCGCGCCACGCCGGCCACTGCGGAGTAAAGCAGCGTTTTGTTCCTTTCCAGCGGCAACACACGCGGCAGGGTGAAGCCGACGTTATCGCCTTCCACATGCGTGGTCGCAAGCGGCAGTTCGAAGCCCAGGTAGAAGTCGCCCGCGAAGACCGGCGTGCCCTTGCGTTCACGGCTGGCCAGTGCGCCAGCGGCCCGCGCCTGCAGTAACGAAACGACTGCGATCGCTTCGTCCTGGCGCTGCGCCGTGACCGCCAGCTTCATGCGCAGATATCGCGAACCCTCGCGCTGCTCGACGCTCCATTCAATCGTCAGACGGTCTTGCGCATCGGCCAGCGTGATGGTTACGCGTCGGCCCGCGCTGCGTTCGGCCAGCCGCGATGCCTGCGGGTCAGGGGCGAGCGCGTCTTCCCTCGCCGACTCCAGCACTCTCAATTCGCCGGGGTCGAGCGTCGTGCGGTCGGCAAGCGTGAGGGCGAACGGCGTGGCGATGGGCAGCACGCGCGCCCGTGCGCAATCGATCAGCGAGAAGTCGGCGAGGCGTGCATCGCGCGTTGTCCAGCGCAACGCAATCGCATCGTTCCCGAACGTGCAGACGTCGCCCCTCGTCTCGAACACGGGCATGCCGGATTGCGTGGGCGTTGCTTCATTGGTGCGCATGGGGAAACCTGACTCGAGCACAGGCAGCGTCCATAGGGTAACGGCAACGGCCTCGCGCATTCAAGCTGCTCGCGCCGCGTACAAGCGGGTCATGACCCCAATCAACGTCCCGTTCCGGCAGGGCGATTACCTTATGAGAACCTTAAGGCGCCAGCAAAATTTGACGCTTTACCGCCGGTTACACGATTGACAATTCCGCACCTATATTTGGCTGTCGCAGCGTCTAGAATCCGCTTCCATCGCAACCGCGTCCGTTGACTGGAAAAGAGATTCTCATGAAACGCGTGACCTTTTATCTCCTCGCAGGACTGGCAGGGACGTGTGTCAGCAGTGCGGCGTTCGCCCATGCCGATATCGGCGTCTATCTCGGGGTTCCCGGCCCTGTGTATGCTGCGCCCGCGCCCGTGTACGAAGCGCCGCCTGTTGTATATGAAGCCCCGCCGGTGGCCGTCTACCAGGCAGCACCGGCTTACGGCTATGGCTATGGCTACCGCTACGACCACGACGAGGACGAGCACCACTGGCACGACCACGGCCGTCATCGTGGCTGGGAACATCACCACGGCGACGACGATTGATC
>DATBXG010000311.1:0-11993 GCA_036514415.1 Paraburkholderia sp. | reverse complement strand
CGCATCTGCTCGATGTGCTCGTTGATCGACGAATCCTTCTCGATGAAGAGATCGCGCTGCGGCACATAGGCTTCCGGCTGGTAGTAGTCGTAGTACGAGACGAAGTACTCGACGGCGTTGCGCGGAAAGAACTCGCGGAACTCGGCGTAGAGCTGCGCAGCGAGCGTCTTGTTCGGCGCGAACACAATGGCCGGGCGGCCCAGGCGCGCGATGGTGTTCGCCATCGTGAAGGTCTTGCCCGAGCCCGTCACGCCGAGCAGCGTCTGGAACGAGAGGCCGTCTCCCACGCCTTCCACGAGCGTTTCGATGGCCGTCGGCTGGTCGCCGGCCGGCAGGTACGGCTGGTAGAGCTGGAACGGCGAGCCTTCGTACTGGACGAACTTCGACTCGTCGAGCGCGGGCGCGTCGGCGACGGTGTGGTCGGACATGGGTGACATCCTGTGCGCGGAGCAAACAACTATTCTAGCGTCTCGCCTGATCTTGCCGAACGGCGAGCCGGGGTGGGCAGTGATGCTAGATGGGGCGCGGCGGGCGGCGCTGCAAGGGCCACGCGGCGCGCGGGCGCGAGTCGTAGTTTGGCAGCGCATTCGGCCGCGCGCCGGAAATCGGCCGGGCGCGCCGGAAATCGCCCTGAAAGCGGCGCGGCGAATGGCAATTCGGCGGAAATCCGGCTTGAGGATTCGTTACAATAGCGAGTTCCGTGGCCGGCGCTTGTGGCCCAACCGATCTCCCTTCACTTTTGCCGAACGATCATGTCCCTCTTTTCCGCTGTCGAACTCGCCCCTCGCGACCCGATCCTGGGTCTGAACGAAGCCTATAACGCCGATGCGCGCGCGACCAAGGTGAACCTCGGCGTGGGCGTGTACACGAACGAAGAAGGCAAGATTCCGCTGCTGCGCGCCGTTCGCGAAGCAGAAAAGGCCCGCGTGGAAGCCGGTCTGCCGCGCGGCTATCTGCCGATCGAAGGTCTCGCCGCCTACGACGCCGCCGTGCAGAAGCTGCTGCTCGGCGACGATTCGCCGCTGATCGCCGCGGGCCGCGTCGTCACGGCGCAGGCGCTGGGCGGCACCGGCGCGCTGAAGATCGGCGCTGACTTTTTGAAGCGTGTGAACCCGAACGCCAAGGTCGCGATCAGCGATCCGAGCTGGGAAAACCACCGCGCCCTCTTCGAAAGCGCAGGCTTCGAAGTGCTGGCCTACCCGTACTACGACGCGCAGACCAACGGCGTGAACTTCGAAGGCATGCTGAGCGCGCTGAACGGCTACGCGGCCGGCACCGTCATCGTGCTGCACGCGTGCTGCCACAACCCGACCGGCGTCGATCTCACGATCGACCAGTGGAAGCAGATCGTCGAAACCGTCAAGGCGCGAGGCCTGGTGCCGTTCCTCGACATCGCGTATCAGGGCTTCGGCGACGGCATCGCGGAAGACGGCGAAGTCGTGCGCCTCTTCGCCGCTTCGGAACTCAACGTATTCGTCTCGTCGTCGTTCTCGAAGTCGTTCTCGCTGTACGGCGAACGCGTGGGCGCACTGTCGATCCTCACGAGCAGCAAGGAAGAGTCGGTGCGCGTGCTCTCGCAGCTCAAGCGCGTGATCCGCACGAACTACTCGAACCCGCCGACGCACGGCGGCTCGGTCGTCGCTGCCGTGCTCGGCTCGGCCGACCTGCGCGCGATGTGGGAAGCGGAACTCGGCGAAATGCGCAACCGCATCCGCGCCATGCGCACGGGCCTCGTCGAGCGCCTCACGGCCGCCGGCGTGGACCGCGACTTCAACTTCATCAACGTGCAGCGCGGCATGTTCTCGTACTCGGGCCTGACCGCGGCGCAAGTCGACCGCCTGCGCGAGGAGTTCGGCATCTACGCCGTGAGCACGGGCCGCATCTGCGTGGCCGCGCTGAACACGCGCAACCTCGACGTGGTCGCAAACGCGGTCGCGACGGTGCTGAAGTAAGCCTCTCGCGTGCGCAAGGCGCGCCGTTTCGACGCGGCGCGCTGAAGCGACGATAAAAAAGGGCGTCCGTTCGCAAGAACGGACGCCCTTTGCTTTTGGCGCGAGACTCGGGCGTTGCGGCTCAGCCGCCGTGGCCGCGCATGTCGCGGTGAATATCGTGCGTGACGAAGCCCGAATCGTTATCGGGCTTGTCGAGCCAGCCCGGCTGGGCGAGCGACGCGCGGATGTCCTGCAAGCCGCTTGCCCAATGTTCGCGCATCGTCGAGATACCGAACTGAAAGTCCTTGAAGTGCCCCTCGTACTCCTTCTGCCCGTAGATGAGGTGGATCACGTTGTACTTGTGCGTGCACGAGAGTTCGTCCGCCAGCGCGACCCACGGATCATTGCGATGCTCGGGCGCCACGCGGTCCAGCACCTCGCGCAGCACGTGGCGAAACCGCTGCGAGCGCTGGAGCATGTCGGTGACGAGACGCGTGCGGCTCGAATATTGAATATCCTTCACGCGCCCCTGCACGTCGACGATGCTGTCGGGCACCGGCCCGCGTGCACTCCAGAGATCGACCTGGAACGCGAGCGTGTCGCGCCGCGGCGTGGTCTGGATCACTTCGTAGAGCGGCGTGTTCGACATCAGGCCGCCGTCCCAGTAGTACTCGCCGTCGATCTCCACGGCCGCGAAGCCGGGCGGCAGCGCGCCCGAGGCGATGAAATGCTCGGGGCGCAATCTGGTGGTCTTGTTGTCGAAATAGACGAAGTTGCCGCTGCCCACGTTGACCGCGCCCACGGACACGCGTGTTTCGCCCGAGTTGATGCGCTCGAAGTCGCACAAGCGCTCGAGCGTTGCCTTGAGCGGCTTCGTGTCGTAGTAGCTGGCCGTTGCCGGCGAACCCGAGGCATTGGGCAACGGCGGCGGAAAGCGAGGCACGAAAAACCCCTTCTGCCCTTCGACGATCGCGCCCGCCGCCTGCATGGCCGTGAAGGTCTTGCGCAAGGAGGCATTCGAGTTGAAGAGCGCATGCTCGACGAACGCCGGCAACGGGAGGCTGTAGGCAGGCTGGCAAATCGTCTCCCAGAACTCGCGCAGCCGCGCCACGCGATGTTCGGGCGCATTGCCCGCGATGATCGCGGTATTGAGCGCGCCGATCGAAATGCCCGCAATCCAGTTGGGCGCGACGCCGGCCTCGAAGAGTCCTTCGTACACGCCCGCCTGATACGCGCCGAGCGCGCCGCCGCCCTGCAAGGTGAGCGCGACGGTCTCCCACTGCTCTGTTTGGCCGCCGCACTGCGAGACGCGCGGCCGCGACTTCTCGTCGAAATGCGCGCCGACATGCGCGCCCGTATGGGCGCCGGTCTCCTCGCCGACGGCGCTCGACTGGACCTGCCCCTTCTTGCGTTGCGCCATGGCTACGCCTCCTCCGCTCGATGCCTGCGTTATTGCATGAACCAGCCGTGGCTCACCACGAAGGACTGGCCCGTGAACGCCGCGCTCGGGAAAGCCGAGAGGAACAGCACGGTTTGCGCGACGTCCTCGACGGTCGTGAAAATGCCGTCCACGGTGCCGCCGAGCATGACGCGCTTGACCACTTCCTCCTCGGAGATGCCGAGTTCCTTCGCCTGCTCGGGAATCTGCTTTTCCACGAGCGGCGTGCGCACGAAGCCCGGACACACCACGTGCGAGCGCACGTTGTGCTTGCCGCCTTCCTTCGCGAGCACGCGCGCGAGGCCGAGCAACGCGTGCTTGGCCGCGACATACGCCGACTTGAGCGGGGAAGCTTCGTGCGAGTGCACCGAGCCCATGTAGATCACGACGCCGCCGCGGTCGTCCTTGTACATGTGCTTGAGCACCGCCTTGGTGGTGAGGAAGGCGCCGTCCACGTGGATGGCCTGCATCTTCTTCCAGTCGGAGAACGCGTAGTTCTCGATCGGATTCACGATCTGGATGCCCGCGTTCGAGATGAGGATGTCCACCGGGCCCAGTTCGGCCGCGACGCGGTCGATGCCCTGATTCACGGCGTCTTCGCTGGTGACGTCCATGGCGACGCCGATGGCCTTGCCGCCCGCGCCCTTGATCTCTTCGGCCACGGCGTCCGCGCCGCTCTGGTTCAGGTCGGCGATGGCGACCGCGGCGCCCGCCTGCGCGAGCGTCAGGGCGATCTGCTTGCCGATGCCGCTGGCCGCGCCAGTAACGACAGCGACCTTGCCATCGAGTTTCGTGTTCAGAGAGAGAGACGACATCGGGCACCTCCAGGTGAGTGAACGCAACAGGATGAAACCTCGGCACGCGCGCCGTCAAACCTGACGAATGGCTTATGCCATCCGGCCGGATGGTGCGCCGCGGCCAACGAGGCTATTGTGCATGAAGCCTGTTACACGACGCATCGACCTGGACAAGCCGTGGACAGCACAATGCGCAATAGCCTGTTGCACCGCATCGCGGCGGCGTCGCGCTCTGACTTGCGTCCTTCGCGCGCTGTCAGCGCCAATGGCGAAGTCGTGCTAGCTTTGCGCACTCTAGAGGAGACATTCATGAACTATCGGCGACTGGGCCGCTCAGGCCTCCAGGTAAGCGAACTGTCCATTGGCTCGTGGGTCACCTACGGCAATCAGGTCGACGCGAAGCTCGCGCGCGAATCGCTTGCGGCGGCGCGCGACGCAGGCGTCAACTTCTTCGACAACGCCGAGGCCTATGCGGGCGGCAAATCGGAAGAGCTCATGGGCCTGGCGTTGAAGGAGCTCGCCTGGCCGCGCGTGAGCTACGTGGTCTCGACCAAGTTCTTCTGGGGCTTGAACGAAGCGCCCAACCAGTACCACACGCTCAACCGCAAGTACCTGATGAACGCCATCGACGGCTCGCTCAAACGGTTGCAGCTCGATTACGTCGATCTCGTGTTCTGCCACCGCCCCGACCCGAATACGCCGGTCGAGGAGACCGTGTGGGCGATGAGCGACATGATCTCGCGCGGCAAGGCGCTCTACTGGGGCACCTCGGAATGGAGCGCCGACGAGATCCGCGCCGCATGGGAAATCGCGGAGCGCCATCATCTGCACAAGCCGGTCATGGAGCAGCCGCAATACAACCTGTTCCATCGCACCCGCGTGGAAGACGAATACCGGCGGCTCTACGAGGACATCGGCCTTGGGCTCACGACCTGGAGTCCGCTCGCATCGGGGCTCCTCACCGGCAAATACCGTAGCGGCGTGCCGTCAGGCAGCCGCGCGGAGCTGCAGGGCTACGACTGGCTGCGCAAGAACGTCACGGATCCGGACAAGAACGAGATCGTGGGCAGGCTCGCCGACTTTGCGAAGCAGTTCGGCTGCTCGGTGGGGCAACTGGCGCTCGCGTGGGTCCTGAAGAATCCGCACGTGAGCACCGTCATTACCGGGGCCTCGCGCGTGGAGCAGATCGGCGAAAACATGAAGGCGCGCGACGTGGCGGAAAAGATCACGCCGGACATCAAGGCGCAGATCGAGGCGATCATCGGCGACGCCTACGACTGACGCTCGCGCTACGCCCGAGGGGGCCGGGCTCGCGTATTGGCGTCGCCGGCCATGGTGACGGGCTGCGGTGACGTACCTGCGGTGACGTACCTGCGGTGGCGTACCTGCGGTGGCGTACCTGCTGTGGCGTACAATACGCGGCCTCGCTGTGTGAGCCTCTGCTTCAAAGGCCGCGCGGCCTGGCGCCAGGCGGCGCGGCGAGCGCGCCGCCGCTGCCGTGTTCCCGTTTTCACCGGACCTCGTGTCCCGTCCATCATGCTGAGCTACCGCCACGCCTTCCACGCCGGCAATCATGCCGATGTCCTGAAACACGCCGTCGTCGTGCAACTGCTGCACTACCTCAGCAAGAAGGACAAGGCGTACTGGTACATCGACACCCACGCGGGCGCCGGCGCCTATGCGCTGCGCGAAGGCTACGCCACGAAGAACGCCGAGTTCGACACGGGCATTGGCAAGCTGTGGGGCCGTAACGACCTGCCGCAGGCGCTAGCGGATTATGTCGACGAAGTGGCCGCGCTGAACCCCGACGGCGAACTGCGCTTCTACCCCGGCTCGCCGTATCTCGCGTGGCGGCTCATGCGCGAGCAGGACCGCATGCGGCTCTTCGAATTGCACAGCACCGAAATCGACGTCCTGCGCCATCGCTTTCACGATGCCGGCCGGCGCGTGATGATCTACGCGGGCGACGGCTTCGATGGCATCAAGGCACTGCTGCCCCCGCCGCCGCGCCGGGCGCTCGTGCTGATCGACCCGTCGTTCGAGGACAAACGCGACTATTCGCGCACGCTCGCGTGCGTCGAAGAGAGCCTCAAGCGCTTCGCGAACGGCACCTACGCGGTCTGGTACCCGCAGGTCACGCGTCCCGAGTCGCAGCGCTTCCCGGAGCAGCTCAAGCGCCTCCAGGACAAGAACTGGCTGCACCTGACGCTCTCGGTGAGCAAACCGCCCGAGGACGGCTTCGGCCTTTATGGCAGCGGCATGTTCATCCTGAACCCGCCCTACACGCTCGAGGCGACGATGAAAGAAGCGCTGCCCTGGCTCGTGAAGACGCTCGGCCAGGACGCCGGCGCGCAGTTCAGGATCGAGTCGCGCGGCGACTGAGCCGCGCAACCAGGATCAGCCTCGCGCGAGCGGCGTCACTGCGCAGCCGGTAGCGGCTGGGGAAGCGGCGGCGCTGGGCGATGCGGAGGACGCGGCGGCGGATTTGGCCGCCCGCCGCTCCCACCGCCAGCGGGCACTTCCACATACGGCGCGACGATATACGGCTGCGACGAATCCGGCGCGAGGCCGGCCGGCTGCACCGCCTGGACCATCGGCTCATGCGAGAGCGGCGCGTTCTGCAGCACCTGCCCCGGTTGACCGTCGCTGATGCCCATTTGCGTATCGAGTATGAGCGGCTGCCCCGCATGCGCGCTGGCGCTCGCCCACGCCATGAAGACGGCGACGAGGCCCGCCCGCGTCACGGAAAAACGACAGAGTGCGCGGTGAGACGGCAAAAACGTTCGGCGGGAAATGCGGTCTTGCATCATGAACGGCCCCCGGAAGAAAGCGACACCATTGCTATGACGGCTTGTCGCAAAAAAGACTTTACCTTACCCCAGTGGGAAGGCTCAGACTCTCTTCCATCGACGGCGCAGAAATGACAAAGCCCCGCCAACGCGGGGCTTGAGACAGTGCCGTTCGAAACCGGTTTGAAACCCGGTTGAAGCTGGCTTACAGCGAGTTGTAGCCGTTCGACTCGATCGAACGGATGCGCTGTTCGAGCTGCACGATATCCGACGACGACGCGAGATACGCTTCGCGGCGGCGACGTTCAGCGGTTTCAAACCAGTTGCTCAGTTTTTCAATAAGGTACGCAAACATGATGGTGTGCTCCAAGGATTCGGTTCGGCGATCCCCGGTGGATTTGCATCAGGGATAACCCTAGATAGGGATAACCCGCATTATAACGGTTGCACCGAACTTTGCCAGTGAATTGCCCGAATACCGTGCATTCCATTTTGGAATAGTGACGGGAACCGAATCAGCAACATCATGTTTTATCGACACATTTTCGGGGGAATTGACGGGCATCTGGCCGCAAGCAGAACCAAATGCACTAAATCGGTGCATTTGGTCGAAGGATTGCGTCAATTTGTCCGCCGCGGTTGCACCTGTGCTCAGTGCGTGTGACCGGGTTCCTGGCAGTCCAGCGGAGCCGCGTCGGCGAGCCGCTCGATGATCGGGCAGTCGGGCCGGTCGTCGCCCTGGCAGTGCGAGGCCAGATGGGCGAGCGTGTCGCGCATCTGGGAGAGTTCGGCGATGCGCTGGTCGAGTTCGGCCACATGCTCGAGCGCGATCGACTTGACCTCGGCGCTCGCGCGCGAGCGGTCTTGCCAAAGCGCCAGCAGGCGCCGGATGTCGTCGACGAGGAAGCCGAGCCGACGCGCCTGGCGGATGAAGCGCAGCGAATGCACTTCCTCCGTGCCATAGACCCGGTAGCCGGACTCCGTACGCCCTTTGGGCGCCAGCAATCCGACACTTTCGTAGTAGCGAATCATTTTCGCCGTGACGCCCGATTCGCGTGCCGCTTCGCCGATGTTCACGCCGTCCTCCCGCTGTCAGGTGCGCTGCTGAGCCAATGACTCGATCGTACACCTTCCCATCATGGGAAGGTCCAGCGCGACAGGAAGCCCCGGCTGGCATAATCCGGCGGCGGCCTCATATCCAGTAGCAACCAGCCTCACTCTCTGAAAAAGGAAGACACGATGATCCAGTTCAACGTCGAAGGCATGAGCTGCCAGCACTGCGTCGGCGCCGTCACGCGCGCGATTCACGAACATGACGCGCAAGCCACGGTCGAGATCGATCTGGCCGCCGGCCGCGTGAAGGTCGAGTCGAGCCAGAGCGCCGAAGTCCTGAAATCCGCAATCGACGAAGCCGGCTATACCGTAGTCGGCACGGCCAGCGCCTGACAGGGCGCGCCATGTTCAAGGTTGCCGTGATCGGCGCGTCCGGGCTGCTTGGGCGCGCCGTGGTTCGCGAACTCGCAGCCGTTACCGCCTGGCGGGTCGTGCCGACCGCGTTCCGCCACGGCGGCCCGCAGCAGACGGTACTCGACGTGCGCGACGCGCAGGCCGTCAGCGCGTTCGTCGAGCGCGAGGCGCCCGATGCGATCGTGCTGGCCGCCGCCGAGCGCCGGCCCGACGTCTGCGAGCATGATCCGGCGGCGGCGCGCGCCCTCAATGTCGATGCGGTGCGCAGCATCGCCGCGGCGGCTCGGCAGTGCGGCGCGTGGGTGCTCTCGATCTCCACCGATTACGTTTTCGACGGCACCGAGCCGCCTTACCGTATCGACGCCGCACCGAATCCGCTCAACGCCTACGGCCACAGCAAGCTCGAAGGCGAGCGCGCCCTGCTCGAAACCAGCGACAACGCCCTCGTGCTGCGCCTGCCCTTGCTGTACGGGCCGATTGTCGGCTGGCACGAGTCGGCGGTGACGAGCCTCGTGCCAGCCATTGTCGCCTCGGCGCAGCCCGGTGCGCCCGCGGCGCCGATGGACGCGTGGGCCACGCGCTTCCCCACGTTCACGCCCGACGTGGCGTTCGTGATCCGCGAACTGCTGCTGCGCTGCGCGGACGGCGCCCCCGTGTGCGGGGTCGCGCAATGGTCCGGCAAGGAGCCGATGACGAAGTACGACATCGCCCAGCGGCTCGCGCAGGCGCTTGGCGTTCAGGCGCGGCTCCTCGCGCAGCCCACGCCCACGGACGCGACGCCCCGCCCGCGCGACTGTCACCTCGATTCGAGCCGCCTCGAAGCGCTGGGCATGGGCCGCCGCACGCCGTTCGACGCAGCGATCCGCGCGGTGCTCGACGCTTTCACGAACGACGGCGAACAGCAGTGAGCGGCGCCGCAACGGCGATTCACCAGGCCGTTGCGCGCCCGCCTTCCAGTGAAAATTCAGTGGAAATTCCGGCTTTCCGTCGCGAGCCGTCCGAGCAGCCGGCTGTGATCCTCCAGCCGGTGCGCCACGAGGTGCACCACCTCGCCCTCGCGCTGCACCACGCCCGCCACCGCCAGCAGCGAAGACCCTAGCAGCTCCTTGCGCTGCGACTCGACGAGCGCCGCGTGCACGATCACGTTGACGCTGCCGGTCTCGTCCTCGAGCGACACGAAGATCGTGCCGTTCGCCGTGCCCGGCCGCTGCCGCACCGTCACGATTCCGCACACGCGCGCGAGCATGCCGTGCCGGCAGTGCGCCAGTTGCTCCGCCGTGCGAAAGCGCTGTTTCGCGAGACCGTGGCGCAGCAGTTCGAGCGGATGGCGATTGAGCGTGAGCCGCAGGCTCGCGTAATCGGCGACGATCTCCGCGCCCTCGGAGGCGCGCGGCAGCGCGAGCGGCGCCTCGGCAACGGGCGCGTCGCGCAGCAGCGCGGGCACCGTGTGCTGCGCGGTCACGGCCCACCACGCCTCGCGCCGGTGGCCCGCGAGGCTCGCGAGCGCGTTTGCCGCCGCCAGCGCCTCCAGTTCGCGCCGCGTGAGTGCCGCGCGGCGCGCGAGGTCGTCGACGTCGGCGAACGGCGCACGCTCGCGCGCCTCCATCACGCGCCGCGCGGCATCTTCGGAAAAGCCCTTGATGAGACTGAAGCCGAGGCGCACGGCCGGGCCGCCGCGTCCGTAGAGCCCGTAGCGCCGCGGCGCGAGCGCAATGCGCATGCGCACGACGCGCTTGAGGCCATCCATGAACCTGTGCCGCCGGCCGTCGCGCTTGAGCATGCCCCTTCGCGTCAGCGCCGCAGCGTCAAGCAGCGCGCGATAACGCCCCGCTTCGGCCCGGCGTGCGCGAACCGTCTCGTCATCGAATCGCTCCCCAGGTGCGCCGCGCCGCTCCAGCACCGACTCCCAGTCGCTCAACGCGATATCGGGCGCGCGCACCTGCACGCCGTGACGCTTCGCATCCTGCACGAGCTGCGAAGGCGAATAGAAACCGAGCGGCTGACTGTTCAGCAGTCCTGCCAGAAATGCCGCGGGCTCGTAGCGCTTGAGCCACGAACTCGTGTAGACGAGCAGCGCAAAACTCGCCGCATGGCTTTCTGGAAAGCCGTAGTCGCCGAAACCCTCGATCTGCTTGCAGATGCGCTCGGCGAATTCCGGCGTGTAGCCTTTCCTGAGCATGCGCTTCGTGAGATCGGCCTGATACGGACGCAGATCGCCGTCGCGCCGCCACGCCGCCATCGCGCGGCGCAGCTTGTCGGCTTCCTCGCCGGTGTAGTCGGCGGCGACCATCGCGAGATGCATCACCTGCTCCTGGAAGATCGGCACGCCGAGCGTGCGTTCGAGCACCGGGCGCAGCTCTTCCTTCGCGTACTCCACCGCCTCGTCTCCGTGCCGGCGCTTCAGGTAGGGATGCACCATGTCGCCCTGGATCGGCCCGGGCCGCACGATCGCCACCTGGATCACGAGGTCGTAGTACGTGCGCGGCCGCAGACGCGGCAACATGCTCTGCTGCGCGCGCGACTCGATCTGGAACACGCCGACGGTATCGGCCTTCGAACACATGCGATAGACCGCCGGGTCTTCGAGCGGAATGTCCTGCACGCGCATCTCCGGCAGGCCGCGCCGGAGCGCCACGAATTCGAGCGAACGCCGGATCGCCGAGAGCATGCCGAGCGCGAGCACGTCCACTTTCAGAAGCCGCAGCGCGTCGATATCGTCCTTGTCCCACTCGATCACGTAGCGGTCCTTCATCGCCGCGTTTTCGATCGGTACGAGGCGCGAGAGCTTGTCGCGCGCGATCACGAAACCGCCCACGTGCTGCGAGAGATGGCGCGGAAAACCGCGCAGTTCGCGCGTGAGGCGGATGAGCTGCTGCGTGACGTGCGAGTCCGGCGAGAAGCCCGCCTCCTCCAGATGGCGCGCGATCGAGTCGGGACCGTCCCACCACTGATGCGCGCCCGAGAGCTTTTCGACGAGCGCATTGTCGAGGCCGAGCGCCTTGCCGACGTCGCGCAGCGCGCTGCGCGAACGATAGGTGATGAGCGTCGCGGCCAGCGCAGCGCGGCGCGTGCCGTACTTGCGGTAGATGTACTGGATGACTTCTTCGCGGCGCTGATGCTCGAAGTCGACGTCGATGTCGGGTGGCTCGTTGCGCGCGCGGGACAGAAAGCGCGCCACGAGCATGTTCATGCGCACCGGGTCGATCTCCGTGATCTTCAGGCAGTAGCACACCACCGAGTTCGCCGCCGACCCGCGCCCCTGGCACAGGATCTTTTGCTCGCGAGCGTAGCGCACGATGTCGTGCACGGTCAGGAAGTACTTCTCGTACTTCAGCTCGGTGATCAACCTGAGCTCCTCGTCGATCTGCTTGAGGCGCTTTTCGGTCATGCCATCGGGCCAGCGCTCGGCCGCGCCCTGCATCACGAGCTTTTCGAGCCACGATGTGGGCGTCTCGCCGGGCGGCACCAGCTCCTCGGGGTATTCGTAGGCCAGCTCGCCGAGCGAGAACGTGCAGCGGCACGCCACGTCGAGCGTCGCGTCGAGCGCCTCGCGCGGATAAATCGCGCCAAG
>DATBXG010000310.1:0-2771 GCA_036514415.1 Paraburkholderia sp. | reverse complement strand
GAGGATGCGTTCCGCCAGTGGCGCTTCCGGCACATGACCACCGTCGAGCGGATCATCGGCTTCAAGCAGGGCACCGGCGGCACGAGCGGCGCGCCTTACCTGCGCAAGATGCTCGACGTCGTGCTGTTCCCCGAGCTGTGGCACGTGCGCACGGTGCTGTAACGCCAAACGCGGCGCTCGAAACAAAAATGCCCGCCATGAATGGCGGGCATTTTTTTGTGCGGGAGCGCGTCAGGCTTAGATCACCACGGTCTGCGCTTCGCCTTCCTTGCTCTCGCGCACCACGCCGATCTTCCACACCTGCTCGCCCGCCGCAGCCAGCAGCGACGCGGCCGCGTCGGCCTGATCGGCCGCCACGACCACGGCCATGCCGATGCCGCAGTTGAACACGCGGTGCATTTCCGCATCGGCCACGCCGCCGTGCTTCTGCAGCCACGTGAAGAGCGGCGGCAGCGGCCATGCGGTGTGGTCCAGCTCAGCCGTCAGGCCTTCGCGCAGCACGCGCGGAATGTTCTCGACGAGACCGCCGCCCGTGATGTGCGCCATGCCCTTCACCGTGATGGTTTCCATCAGCTTGAGCAGCGGCTTCACGTAGATGCGCGTGGGCGCCATCAGCGCGTCGGCAAGCGAGCGTCCGTCGAAGTCGGCGGCGAGGTCCGGCTGCGCGCGCTCGATGATCTTGCGCACGAGCGAGAAGCCGTTCGAGTGGATGCCGCTCGAAGCGAGACCCAGCACCACGTCGCCCGGGGCGATCGTGCTGCCGTCGATGATCTTGCTCTTCTCGACCGCGCCCACCGCGAAGCCGGCGAGGTCGTACTCGCCGTCGGGGTACATGCCCGGCATTTCCGCCGTTTCACCGCCGATCAGCGCGCAGCCCGAGAGTTCGCAGCCTTGCGCGATGCCCTTCACGACCGTCGCCGCCGTGTCGACGTCCAGCTTGCCGCACGCGAAGTAGTCGAGGAAGAACAGCGGCTCGGCGCCCTGCACGAGGATGTCGTTCACGCTCATCGCGACGAGATCCTGGCCGACCGTGTCGTGTTTGTTCAGATGAAACGCGAGGCGCAGCTTGGTGCCCACGCCGTCGGTGCCCGAAACCAGCACGGGCTCCTTGTACTTCTTCGGCACTTCGAAGAGCGCGCCGAATCCGCCGATGCCGCCCATCACGCCGTCGCGCAGGGTCTTCTTCGCAAAGGGCTTGATGCGATCGACGAGCGCGTCGCCCGCGTCGATATCCACGCCGGCGTCGCGGTAGGAGAGGCCTTGGCCCTGCGACTGTGCCTGATTAGCGGGGCCGGATTTCGGTTGATTCATGGGGAAGCGCCAGAAGGTCGGTAAAATGCGATTTTAACCGATTGACGGCGCCCCGCCGCCGCGCCCGGCGCGAGATTTGGCACGCACCCCGCCCGCGCCCCCAACCGGAAACCGAGTTTTGCCGCAGAACACACCGCTTTTCGCGCCGTACCCGCGTCGGGCCTCGACGTGGACCTTTGCCTGGACCGGGATCGCGCTCGCCCTCGGCATCGTGCTGTGGCGGCTGCGGCCCAGTGATCTCCGCATTGATTTCGAGAGCACGCTTTACCAGAACTGATTCCGTCCAGACAGACCGTGCAGCGACAGTTAACGCTCGATCTCGGCACCCCGCCGCCATCGACCTTCGACAACTTCCATATCGGCGCCAATGCCGAGCTGGTCGCGCGCCTGCGCGGTCTGGACGCGGCGCTCATGGCGGGCCCGATCGCCGATCGCACGTTCTATGTCTGGGGCGAACCGGGCAACGGGCGCAGCCATCTGCTGCAAGCGCTCGCCTGCGAGGCGCCGCCGGGCCATGTGCGCTATCTCGGGCCGCAAAGCGCGCTGGCTGCGTTCACGTTCGATCCGCGCGTGACGATCTACGCGGTGGACGACTGCGACTCGCTCTCGGGCGCCCAGCAAATCGCGCTCTTCAACCTGTTCAACGAGGTGCGCTCCTGGCCGGGCTGCGCGCTCGTCGCGACGGGCAACGCGCCGCCCATGGGCCTCACCGTGCGCGAGGACCTGCGCACGCGCCTCGGCTGGGGCCTCGTGTTCCATCTCGCGCCGCTCTCCGACGAGGGCAAGGCGGCCATTCTCAAGCTAGCGGCGCGCGAGCGCGGCATCGCCCTTGCCGACGACGTGCCCGCTTACCTGCTCACGCACTTCCGGCGCGACATGCCGAGCCTCATGGGCTTGCTCGACGCGCTCGACCGCTTCTCGCTCGAACAGAAGCGCGCGGTGACGCTGCCCCTTTTGCGCGCGATGCTCGCGAAAGGCGTGGACGATCTGCTGAGCGCGGCGAACGCAATGCCGGCGGACGTGGCGGACGACGAGCCGCGCGCCGCCGACTTGACGACGACGGCCGCCGCCGCCGCCGACGACGACGACGAAACCAACGCGCCAGGCCGCACGGGCGAAGACCAGGGCGGCAGCGACGCGGCGCAAACGCAGCCGGGCGTTGCGGATGAAACGCCATTGCCGCAAGCGCCTGCGCCAGCCGCCGGTTCGCCGGCGGACCCCGCGGCCGAGGCAAACGCCAGCCAGCCCTACGAGGCGCCGAAAGCGCCCGCCTTGCAGTCGCGCGCGCCGCTGCCGGTGCCATTCGACCAACCAACCGATAACGTCGAAGGCGAATTGGGGGCCAAATTCCGCCATGTGGTCCACAAGGAACTGGGCACCGAACTCAAAGGCGAGGTCGAGGCCGACGTGAGCAACGAGATGACCGGCGAGCTGCGCGGCGATCTCGATCCGCCGGCCGG
>DATBXG010000309.1:0-3009 GCA_036514415.1 Paraburkholderia sp. | reverse complement strand
GGGGGAGACGCAAACGCGCATGATGACGTGCTGCTCGCGGGCGAAAAGCGGGCGCTTGATACTCGAACTCTAAACGGCCATTCGAACGAAGCGGTGCGCGTGAATTCGTGAGGGGAGCGTCAGTTCTTTTTGTCGCGGATGAAGCGCAGTGCGAAACGCACGAGCCGCGGCATCGTTTCCGGCCGCAGCAGACGCGTGTCGTAGCCCGAGAAGCGACGGTCGTTTTCGGCGAGACACAGGCGCATGAGTTCCGGCACGCTGATGTCCACGTCCGTCACCTGCTGCGCGCCATTCATCGTGAAGTTGTTGTCGTGCCTGTGCTCATTGCCATCGGCGTCCATCGCGCGCGCGAGGCCAATGCGTTCCCAGACGAGAAATGCCCACACGCCGGCCACCTTCAGCTCGAAGCGGATGCGTTGCCACCAGGAGATGCGGGCGCGGTGCAAGGCCACCCAGTTGGCGAACAGCAGGATGTGGCGGCACTCCTCCTGCATGACGGGTTCGAACGTGTCGATGAGCTCAGGCGGAAAGAGGCCGGAGCGCCGCGCCACTTCAAAGAGGCCGAAAGCGAAGAAGCTGTCCACGCATTCGCTGTAGCCCGTCACGAGATAGGCCCACTCGGCGTCCTTGGGGTAGATGTACGGCGGTTCGCTCGCCAGTGGAATGCCGTAGGCCGCCACCATGCGTGAGAGCACTTCCTTGTGGCGGTTCTCCTCCCAGGCGTTGAGCGCAAGCGCGTCGCGCATGGCGCCGTCGTCGAGCGATGCCGCGTAGGCAGCCATGCGCAGCCGCGCCCGGCCTTCCGTTTGCACGGCAATGTCCCAGATGGGCAGGTCGGTGATGCGCTTGAGCGCCGCGGGGTCGAGCTTCGGCCATTCGAGCACCGAAGGCCGGTATGGGTTGAACGTCTCGCGGAACATGCGGCACGTTTCATCGCGATGAACGTCGGTGCCGGGCACGAACGCGCCGCTGACCTGGCTCGTCCAGTGGCGCGTGTTGTGTTCGGCGGCTTCGAGCGTCGCGTGGTCCGGGCGCTCGCCCGGCAGCGTCGGCGCGCTGAAGCCGGGTATCAGTTGCGCCGCGTCGAATGCATCGAGTATCAGGTCGTCCATCTCGCAGTTTCTTTTGCTTGGGGCTGACGCAGGCGATTCTGTCACGGTTCGGCGGCAAGGCAAGACGTGACGCAGCGCCGGCCTTTGACGGTTGTCGTTGGGCGTGCGCGAGGTTCGCACGGCGTGAAAGCACGGGCGCCTGTGCGATCGCAGTCGCTGCAAGAGCTTACTTCGATCCGCTGCGAGACGCGACGAGCGCGGCACACTGTCTGATCGCAACCTGTATTCAATGCCGCGCGCAGGGTCGGGCGCGGTTTCGATATGTTGCTACGTCTCGCGGAATGCAATAATCGCGCGATTCATATCGAAATGTTGAGCAATGGTCGTGTTTGCGCCTCGATGCGAGCGCGCGGTGCGGGCGCGCAAGCGCCCAACTGTCTAATGAAGCAGGTACAGTACACATGATCTGCTCCTTCGTTGCCTGATGTGCACAGCGGGGAAAGCGCATCGAAGCACCAAAGCCGTCGTGAAACAAAAGGCCGGCGGCAACGGCATGAAGACAATCGGTAAAAGGGGCGTCGCGGGCGCGCAACGCCGCGGCGCCAGGACCCCAGCTAACCGGAAACCTGTCCGTGCGCATCCTGTCGATATTCGGTACGCGGCCCGAAGCCATCAAGATGGCGCCGCTAGTCAAGCGTCTCGAAGCGGAACCCGGCGTGCAGTCCATCGTCTGCGTGACCGGGCAGCACCAAAGCATGCTGCAGCAGGTGCTCGATCTATTCGGCATCGTGCCCGCGCACAACCTCGCTGCGATGACTGCGAATCAGACGCTCAACGGTCTCGCGGCGCGCCTGTTCGCCGGGCTCGACGACGTGCTCGCCGCCGAGCAGCCCGAGCGGGTGCTCGTGCACGGCGACACGCTGACCAGCATGGCCGGCGCCATCGCCGCCTTTCATCGGCGCATACCCGTTGGCCATGTGGAGGCCGGGCTGCGCACCGGCAATCTGTTCGAGCCCTGGCCTGAGGAAATGAACCGTCGCGTGGTGGACGTGGTGAGCGATCTGCTCTTTGCGCCTACCGCAAGCTCGCAGGCGAATCTCGAAGCGGAGGCGCTGGGCGGGCGCGTGGTCGTGACCGGCAATACCGTGATCGACGCGCTGCATCTCATGTGCGAGCGGCTCGATAGCGACGTGGCGCTGCGCGAGCGTATCGACGCGCAGTTCCCGTTCATCGAGCCCGTAGAGACCGGCCGGCCCTTGCTGCTCGTCACGGGCCACAGGCGCGAGAGTTTTGGCGAGGGCTTCGAGCAAATCTGCGCGGCGCTCGCCACGCTCGCGCAATCGGGCAAGATGCAGATCGTCTACCCGGTCCATCTGAATCCCAACGTGCGCGGCCCCGTGCTCGCCACGCTCGGCAACGCGCCCAACGTCCATCTCACCGATCCGCTCGATTACCCCGAGTTCGTGCGCCTCATGCAGCGCGCGTCGATCGTGCTGACCGATTCGGGCGGCGTGCAGGAGGAGGCGCCCGCGCTCGGCAAGCCGGTGCTCGTGATGCGCGACGTGACCGAACGGCCCGAAGCGCTTGCCGCGGGCACCGTGAAGCTCATCGGCACCGACCGTACGGCGATCGTGCGCGCGGTGCTCGAACTCGTCGAGAACGAAGACGAGCGGCGCGCCTACGCGAGGCGCGTCAATCCCTATGGCGACGGGCACGCTTCGGAGCGCATCGTCGCGGCGCTCACCGGCAAGCCGTTCGAGCCGTTCCCGAGCCGCGAGTTGCCTGGCTACCGGCATCCGGTGGTCGCCATGCGGCCGGAGCCCGGCGAGGCGGACGAGGCCGATGCGGCGTCTTGACGGCGGCTCGGTGCCATCGTATCCGTTGCATCGTAGTGCCAGGCAAGCAGTGCATTCCAATGGCGGGATGGCAAGGACCGCCATGCGGCGGTTGCGCCGCC
>DATBXG010000308.1:0-4236 GCA_036514415.1 Paraburkholderia sp. | reverse complement strand
CTCGACCTCGGCCGTGAGCGCCTCGAGCGAGCCGGCGAGGTTCGCGCTCACCTGCACGTCTTCGCCGTTCACCTTGCCGGAATAGCAGACATCGCCGGAGAGCGCGAACGGCCGCACGCCGTCGAGCTTCGCCGCGGCGCTCACCGCGCCAAAAGGCGTGTCGAGACGCTCGATGGCGGCCTCGTGGTGACGGCCGTCGCTGCGGCCGTGGAACTGGAGCCGCGAGAACTCGTTGGTCGATGTGCCTTCGTGCAGCGTGAGACTGTCGACCTGCAGGTCGCGGATCTCGAGCCCGAGCGGCAGCTGCAGGTCCTCCGGCAGCGTCATGGGCGACGAAGGCTCGTGCGACGGGACGATGCGCATCTCGACGTCGCCGATATGCAGATAGTCCACCACGAAGCGCCACGGCGCCTGGCCGAAGCCCTCCAGCTCCCATTGGCCGCCGATGCGGTCCACCTTGAGCGTGGTGCCGTCCGGGCCGCGCCAGCTCACGTCGGAAAAGCGCACGCCGGTCGCGAGCGTGCCGCCTTCGAACTTGCCTGCGAGCTTGCCGTCGAGCAGCCTGACCGCCGCGCGCCATGCGTACGCCGTGCCGCGCTCGGTGGTCAGCACGCCATGTATCAGGCCGGCGACGAGCCCGACGATCAGCACCGGCACGACGATCGCCCAGGCGAGCGCCTTCCACAGGCTGCGCCCACGGCGCGGCGGCGGCGCGCCGGCGTTGTCGCCATCGCGGCCGCCGCCGTTGCCGCCGCTGTTGCCACCGCTTGCGCCAGTCTGGCCGCCGGATTCACCGCCAGCGTCGTCGTCCGGGCGGCCACCCGCCTGCCCCGGCGGCACCGCGAACGCGGCAGACGGCCAGGGCAGCGCAGCGAAACGGTGCGCGCTCATGCGGCCACCCCGCCATGCGGCGCAGACGTCGAATCGAACGGGAGCAGCGAGCGCGTCATCATCAGAAGGCGATCCCGAGAGTCAGATAAGGACGCACGCTGTGAGTGCGAAAACCATAGGCGAGATCGAGGTTGACCGGCCCGACGGGGCTGCGCCAGCGCGCGCCAATGCCGGCGCCCGGGTCGAACTCCTTCTCGCCCCATGTGTCGGTGGCCGTGCCCACGTCGAAGAACACCGCGCCGCCCCAGTCGTGACTGAACCAGTGCTGGTACTCGGCCGACCCGGTGACGAGATACTTGGTCGGCAGGATCGAGCCCGACACGTCGTTGCCGATACTCTGGAACGCGTAGCCGCGCACCGAGTTCGAGCCGCCCGCGCGGAACAGCAGCGAGGCGGGCACGCCGCTCGAAGGTCCGCTCGTGAACACGCCGCCCAGCTCCGCGCGGAACAGCATGAGGTCGGTATGGCCGATCGGCAGGTATTGCTGGCCGCGCATGTAGGCGCGCAAGAAGCTTTGCTCGGCCCCCACGTTCTTCAGCGCGACGCCTGTCTCCACGCGAATGATGTTGCCGGTACGCGGAAAGATCGGATCGTCGACATTGCGGCGCGTCCAGGCCCAGGTCGGCACGAGCGCATGGGCCCTCGACGGTGCCCCCACGTTCTGCGTGAGGCGGTCGTCGTAGAACATCAGCGCGTAGGCGTAGTCGATGTTCTGCGAGGTGCGCGTGCGCTGCACGCCGACGCGCGCGCTGTAGATGTTCGTATCCGACACATCGGTCGTCGTGTAGGAAGCGACGAGGCTGTTGGTCCAGGCACGCGGTCCAGGCGGCATCGAAAGCTGGACCTGGCCGAACTTCTGGATCTGGTCGAGCCGCCCCTGCACCTGGAACGGCCAGGCCGCCCCGAACGTGTTCAGATAAGTGTAGGAGCCCTGGACGTGCGCGCCGGTGTCGGTCGAATAGCCCACGCCGCCACGAAAGCTGTTGTACGGGAACTCGCTCACCTTCACGTGCACCGGCGTTTCCTGCGGCTTTTGCGTATTGGCATCGACGTCGATCGCCACGCTCGCGTAATACGGCGTGTTCTGCACCTGGCGCTGCAATTCGGCCACGCGCTTCAGGTCGTAGATTTCGCCCGGCGAGAGCGGATTCACGTTGTCGATGATGTCGGCCGGATACCGCCGCGTGCCCGATACGTCGAGCTTGCCCACGGTGAAGGTCGGCCCGCTGTCGAACGTCACGGTAAGCTGCGCGTCATGCGTGAGCGGATCGACGCGCGCCTCGGAATGCGCGATTTTCGCGCCGAGGTAGCGGCGCGCCTGCAGCGCCTTGAGCGAGGCGTTCTTGGCGTCATCCCAGCCCCCCTGCGTGAAGGCGTCGCCCTCGTGCAGCGAGAACGCGAAGCGCGCGGTGTTCTCCTGCGCGGAATCCTCAGTGAGCACCGGGCCGCGAAAGACGAGCTTCACCGATGAAATCGTCGTGCGCGGCCCGGGGTCGACGCTCACCCGCACATGCCGCCGGCCCTCGATGGTTTGTACGTCGGTGCGCACGACCGGCGTGAAATAGCCGTAGGTCGAGGCGAGATCGCTCACCTGCCGCGGTATCGCGGTCACAAGGAATTCGAACTGGTCCTCGTTCACGTCCGCTCGCGTGGCGAAGCGCGAAATATCGAGGTGGGCCTCCAGCAACCTGCGCAGGTCGCGTGGGGAGGCCTGGATATCGACGTCGTAGTAGGTGCGCGCACGCATCCACGGCAGGAGGCTGGCGAGGTCGGCCCAGGCGGGCGTTGCTTCAGTGAGGCAGACGATGAGGCATGCGGTCAGGCACGCGGCGAGCCATGGCCGCGCCGCCCGTGAGGGACGCCGCCGTGCGCACAACGCTTCGATCACCCATCCCGCCAAACAACACCTCCGGCCGTCGTAGAACTGGTTGCCACCGGCTGCGCCGTTCGCGCGCAGGGCACGGGACACGGCATCGGGCGCAAACGCGTTATTTCACCACATCGGCGCGTCAAAACCCCAGGACGCGGCGCAAAACGTGCCACAACGCCCGGCAATTCGGGACGAAAGACGGCGCGAACGACGCGCGAGGCGGCGCGCAAGGCGGCCAGCCTGGGTAACGAAGCCGCGAGAAGCCGCGACGCCCGCGCGGATGTTCCGCGGCGGTGGCTTGCGGTAAAATTGCGGCCGACAGAATTAGCGGCGCGGCGCAATCAGGCGCCCCGCCTTACTGGACGGACGTCAGCCATGTATCAGTCGGACATCACGCAGTTCCTGAACCAGCTCAAGGAACAAAAGCCGCAGCTCGAAGAGCAGCAGCGCAAGGGCCGCGCGCTGCTGTGGGACAAGCAGCCGCTCGACCTCGACGAGCGCGAGCGTCAGCAGGCTTCGCGCGTGAAGCAAACGTCTTACGTCTACTACCAGAACTTCTGATGGCCGAGGCCGACGGGGCCGGCGCGCCGCCACCGGGCGAGCACGCGGCCAGTCACGGGGGCCACGCTGCCGGGCAAACGCCCGGTGAAGCGCTGGCCACACCCGCCACCGACTCGACGCCCGACACGGTCGACGGCGTCGCGTTCGCGCGCCTCTACGGCGAGCCGCTCTTCAAGCTCCCGCAGGACCTCTACATCCCGCCGGACGCGCTCGAAGTCTTCCTCGAGACCTTCGAAGGCCCGCTCGACCTGCTGCTGTACCTCATCCGCAAGCAGAACTTCAACGTCCTCGACATCCCGATGGCGGATGTCACCACGCAGTACCTCGGCTACGTCGAGCAACTGCGCAAGACCAACCTCGAACTCGCGGCCGAATATCTTCTGATGGCGGCCATGCTCATCGAGATCAAGTCGCGCATGCTGCTGCCGGTCAAGAAGGCCGATACCGGCGAGGAAGCCGAAGACCCGCGCGCCGAACTCGTGCGCCGCCTGCTCGAATACGAGCAGATGAAGCTCGCCGCCCAGCGCATCGACCGCCTGCCGCAGCTCGGCCGCGACTTCCTGCGCGCCGAGGTCTATATCGAGCAGAGCATCACGCCGCGCTTTCCCGACGTCGACAGCAACGACCTGCGCGCCGCGTGGGCCGACGTCATCAAGCGCGCGAAGCTCGTCCAGCATCACAAGATCTCGCGCGAGGAGCTCTCGGTGCGCGAGCACATGAGCATCATCCTGCGCCGGCTCCAGGGCGAGCGCTTCATGGAGTTCTCCGAGCTTTTCGACACCACGCGCGGCGTGCCCGTCGTGGTCGTGAATTTCATCGCCATGCTGGAGCTTTCGCGCGAATCGCTCATCGAGATCACCCAGCCCGAGCCGTTCGCACCGATCTACGTGCGGCTCGCGTATTTGCCTGCCTGA
>DATBXG010000307.1:0-12801 GCA_036514415.1 Paraburkholderia sp. | reverse complement strand
AGGACGCCTGCGCCGTCTGGCGGGGTGGCCTCGATCGGGAGCCAGCGCAGCCATACGCCGAAGATGAGGATCAGCACGATCGACGAGACGAACTCCGGCACGGCGCTCGCGCACAAGCCGCCCGTGCTGATCGCGCGGTCGACGAGACGGCCCTCGTGCAGAGCCGCCCACACGCCGCCCGCAATGCCGAGCGGCACCACGACGACGAACGCGAGCAGGCCGAGCCTGGCCGACTGCGCGAGCGCGTCGCCCACGAAGGGCGCCACGGGCTGCTTGTAGGTCCACGACGTGCCGAAGTCGCCGCGCACGGCATGCGTGATCCACGAGAGGTACTGATCGAGAAGCGGCCGGTCCGCGCCCAGTTCATGGTTGAGGGCGGCGACGGCGCGCGCGTCGGCGAGCGGCCCGAGCACCGCGCGGCCGATGTCGCCGGGCAGCAACTGGCCGCCCGCGAACACGAGCACCGAGAGGAGCCACAGCGTGAAGATCGCCCACGCGGCGCGTCGGCCGAGAAAGCGTGCGACACCCGCGCGCGCAGCGAACGGGCGCGCGCCCATCGTCCCGGCTGGATGCGGTGCGGGTGGGAGCGGAGTGGCCATCGAACCTCCGTTTCGGGTGCGCTCGCGTCGCGCGCCGCGTTCAGGCGGCGAGCGTCGCGCGGTCGAAATAGAGCTGGGCGAGCGCCGTGAAGCGCACGCCCGAGAGCACGGCGCGCTGTGCGATCAACTGGTCGTAGAAGTACGGGATGATCACGGGCGTCTCCTCCAGCAGCAACGTCTGGATCTGCCGCGCCACCTGTTTCTGGGCGGCCACGTCGAGCGTCGCCGCGAACTGCGCGACCAGCTTGTCGTACTGCGCGTTGCGAAAATGGGCAGCATTCCACGTGCCGCCCGAGGTGAGCGGCGCGCTTAGGAACACGTTCGGCACGCCGCGATGCCCGTAGTCGGTAATGCCGAGCGGGGAGTCGAGCCAGTCCGATTTGCCGGACGTGCCCGCGCCGTAGTACTGCGACTGGCTCTCCACCTTGAGCGTGACGCGAATGCCGATCGCCTTCGCCGCGTTCTGCACGACCACGGCGAGGTCCGGTATCTCCATGTATTTCTCGGTGGTGAGCGTCGCGTCGAAGCCGTTGGCTACGCCCGCCTGCGCGAGCAACTGGCGTGCCTTTGCGAGATCGATCTTGCGCTGCGGCACGTCGGTCGCCGTCGAAGGGAAAATGGGCGCGAACGGGCTGTCGTTGCCCACCATGGCGCGGCCCTTGTAAAGCCCGCGCACCATCACGTCGCGATCGAGCGCGAGTGCGAGCGCCTGGCGCACGCGCTTGTCCTTGAACGCAGGCGAGTCGTTGCGCATGTGGATCTGGCGGTGCGCGCTCGAGCGCACGCCGATCACCTTGAAGTCGGGGTTGTTGAGTATGCCGATGCCGCCCTGCACGGTGAAGGTGCCCATCACGTCGGCCTGGTGGCCTTGCAGCGCGAGCATCTGCGCCTGCTCGTCGGCGTAGAACGCGAACTCCACGCGCGCGGGCAGCGCCTTGTCGCCCCAATAGTCGGGATTGCGCACGAAGCTCGCGCCGCGCCGCGCTTCGAATTTGTCGAGCTTGAACGGCCCGGTGCCGATGAAGCTCTTTTCGTAATTGCCCGCATAGTTGGCGGGCAGCATCACGGCGTTGTAGTTGTCCGAAGAAACGTAGTAGGCAAAGTTGCCGTTGGGCGCGTCGAGATGGAACTCGACCGTGTGATCGTCGATGGCTTTCGTGCCGCCTTTCGAGAGCACGCCCTTGAGCACCGAGAGCGCTGCCGAGCCGGTTGCAGGATCGGCGAGGCGATCGAAGGTCGCCACCACGTCTTTCGCGCCGAACGGCTGGCCGTCGTGGAATTTCACGTTGGGGCGCAGCTTGAACGTCCAGACGTCCGCTTTGGCGTTCGCTTGCCACGAGAGCGCGAGGGCGGGCTGCAGATGGCCTTCGGCATCGTCGTCGGCGAGGAATTCGCCGGTCTGGTTCAGGAGGGACAGCGCGCCCGCGTCGGTCACGGTGAGCGGATCGACGGCGCCCGCGGGCATCAGGTGCGCCACGCGGATCGTCTGGTTGCCGGGCCTGGCCGCGCCCTGTGCGTGCGCGCCGCGCGGGGCGCCAAGACCCGCGAGTCCGGCAAAGGCTGGCAGCGCCGTGAGGCCGATCGCGCTCGCATAGCGCAGCATCTCGCGGCGCGTGAGGCGGCCGGCAAGGAATTCGTCGAGGGCGTGGTTGCCATGATCGCTGGCCTGAGGGCGGAGCGGGTCGAGGCGGGACAGGAGCAGACGGCGGGACTGCGGTCGTTTCATCGGTGCGGGATTCCGTGCGGTTCCGTTCAGGGGACGCGCGGCCCGAAGGCGCGCGACGGCGGCATGCGGTACGGCAGACGACGAATGGGCGCAGCCTGGTCGGGCTATTGAGCGCAAGAGCCGAGCCTAGTTTACGCGCTTTCGGCAAACGAGGCGAAGGGTAGGGTTTCGCGGGGTTGCACGCACCGAGGCGCCGTGGGGCGGTGCGTGGCACCCAGCGCTCAATGGTCGTGCGGATGACGATGGATGGGATCGACCCAATAGACGGTTTCCGGCTTTTCTACGGCGTCGATGTTCAGGTTCACGACCACGGCCTCGTTGTCGCTGCGCACCAGCACGCATTCGAGCGGATCGTCGGTGCTCGCGTTGATCTCCTGGTGCGGCACATAGGGCGGCACGAAGATGAAGTCGCCGGGGCCCGCCTCGGCGGTGAATTCCAGATGCTCGCCCCAGCGCATGCGCGCGTGGCCGCGCACGACGTAGATCACGCTCTCCAATGCGCCGTGATGATGCGCGCCCGTCTTCGCGTTCGGATGGATCGTCACCGTGCCCGCCCAGAGCTTCTGCGCGCCCACGCGCGCCGCGTTGATCGCGGCGGCACGGTTCATGCCCGGCGTTTGCGCGGTGTTCGTGTCGAGCTGATCGCCGCGAATCACCTTCACGCCGTGCTCGCGCCAGTCGGGCCTGGCGTCGTCGTGGTGGTCGTGGTCATGGTCATGATCGTGGCTCATCGTCGTGTCTCCTTTGCGTTGGCAGTCGTGCGCTGGCCTGCGGATACATCGGCGCATTGTGGCACGACCGAATATAGCGCCTTGCGCTGCGCTCCGCCGGGTGAGCCGCGTTTCGAGCCAATGCCGCGCCGTTGCCGCGCCGATGCCCGCATGCCGGGCGGAAAAAAACCCGTTCTCGCGGCGATGCACGGGAACGGGCCGGCTGGGCGCGCTTGCCGGGCTCGCGCCCGGCGACGCGCTCAAGACTTCTTCGCGTTGATGACCGCTTCGGCCACGTTCTGCGGGGTTTCAGCGTAGTGCTTGAACTCCATCGTGTACGTGGCGCGGCCTTGCGTGAGCGAACGCAGCGACGTCGAGTAGCCGAACATCTCCGAGAGCGGCACTTCGGCGCGCACGATCTTGCCGCCGCCGCCCGCGATGTCCTCCATGCCCTGCACGATGCCGCGGCGGCTCGAGAGGTCGCCCATCACGTTGCCCATGAAGTCTTCAGGCGTTTCCACCTCCACGGCCATCATCGGCTCGAGCAGAACCGGCTTCGCCTTGCGCATCGCTTCCTTGAACGCCATCGAGCCCGCCATGCGGAAGGCGTTTTCGTTCGAGTCGACGTCGTGGTACGAGCCGAACGTGAGCGTGACCTTCGTGTCGACCACGGGGTAGCCCGCGAGCACACCGGCCTTGAGCGTTTCCTGAATGCCCTTGTCGACGGCCGGGATGAACTCGCGCGGAATCACGCCGCCCTTGATGGCGTCGACGAACTCGTAGCCCTTGCCCGGCGCCTGCGGTTCGAGCGTGATGACCGCGTGGCCATACTGGCCGCGCCCGCCCGACTGCTTGACGAACTTGCCTTCGACATCCTCGACCTTGTTCTTCACGGTCTCGCGATACGCCACCTGCGGCTTGCCGACGGTCGCCTCCACGCCGAACTCGCGCTTCATGCGATCGACGAGAATTTCGAGGTGCAGCTCGCCCATGCCGGAGATGATGGTCTGGCCGGATTCCTCGTCGGTTTGCACGCGGAACGATGGGTCTTCCTGGGCGAGACGGTTGAGCGCGATGCCCATCTTCTCCTGGTCGGCCTTGGTCTTCGGCTCGACGGCCTGCGAGATCACGGGCTCGGGGAAGATCATCCTTTCGAGCACGATGGCGTGCGCCGGATCGCAGAGCGTGTCGCCCGTCGTCGCTTCCTTGAGGCCCACCGCTGCCGCGATGTCGCCCGCGCGCACTTCCTTGATTTCCTTGCGCTCGTTCGCGTGCATCTGCAGGATGCGGCCGAGGCGCTCCTTCTTGTCCTTGGTCGCGTTGAGCACCGTGTCGCCCGATTCCACCACGCCCGAATAGACGCGGAAGAAGATCAGCTGGCCGACGAACGGGTCGGTCATGATCTTGAACGCGAGCGCCGAGAACGGCTCGTCGTCGCTCGGATGGCGCTCGATTTCCTTGTCGTGGAGGTCGTGGCCGAGAATCGCGGGCACGTCCACGGGCGAGGGCAGATAGTCGATCACGGCATCGAGCATCGCCTGCACACCCTTGTTCTTGAACGCGCTGCCACAGAGCATCGGCACGATCTCGTTGGCGATCGTGCGCTTGCGCAGCCCGCCCTTGATTTCCTCTTCGGTCAGGCTCTCGTGGTCGTGCAGATACTTTTCGAGCAGCGTTTCGTCGGCTTCGGCAGCGGCTTCGACCATCTTCTCGCGCCACTCGTGCGCAAGCTCGACGAGATTCGCGGGAATGTCCTCGTACTCGAACTTCACGCCCTGGCTCTCGTCGTCCCAGACGATCGCCTTCATCTTCACGAGATCGACCACGCCCTGGAAGTGATCTTCCGCGCCCACCGGAATCTGGATGGGCACGGCGACGCCCTTCAGACGCTCGCCGATCTGCCGCTGCACGCGGAAGAAGTCCGCGCCCACGCGGTCCATCTTGTTGACGAACGCAATGCGCGGCACCTTGTACTTGTTCGCCTGGCGCCACACGGTTTCCGACTGCGGCTGCACGCCGCCCACGGAGTCGTACACCATGCACGCGCCGTCGAGCACACGCATGGAGCGCTCGACTTCGATCGTGAAGTCCACGTGCCCCGGGGTGTCGATGATGTTGATGCGGTGTTCGGGGTAATTGCCGGCCATGCCCTTCCAGAACGCAGTGGTCGCGGCCGAGGTGATCGTGATGCCGCGTTCCTGCTCCTGCTCCATCCAGTCCATGGTCGCCGCGCCGTCGTGAACCTCGCCGAGCTTGTGATTCACGCCGGTGTAGAAAAGGATGCGCTCGGTCGTCGTGGTTTTGCCGGCGTCGATGTGAGCGCTGATCCCGATGTTGCGATAGCGCTCGATGGGGGTCTTGCGAGGCACGGTGATCTCCTTGGAATGACGCGCCATGGAAGCTTGCCGGGCGGCACGCGGCGCGGCCAGCGCGCGGCCCGATGCGTCGCATGGCGCGTGCCTCAGTGGCACGCGCCATGCGGTTGGATTAATAGGATAGCGCTTGCGCGGCGCTTTTGCAGGGCGTGTGTCGCGGTGCGGGAAGTGCGCGCAGCAATGTCAGGCGGGGCACTGGCGGGACGGCCCAACGCGGCGCTGACCGACGTGTTGCGGCGCTCGCGGACGTAAAAAAACCGGCGCCGCTTGCGAGCGGGGCCGGCTTGCGCGTCGCGCGCCGTGCGCGATAGCGGGGGTGACTACGGGGGTAACTGCGGGGCAACTACGGCGCCGTTACTGCAGCGGCGGCAGTCCCTGAATCACCATGCCGGGCTTGATGCCCTTCGCCGCAAACCAGCCTTTGGGCATTTCGAGCGCGAAGGTGCCGTTGTTGCGCGGGCAGTGGTTGTTGGTCGTTTCGGCCTGCATCTCGTCGATGTCGGTGATCGTGCCGTCGGCGCGAATGAACGCAATCGACAACGGGATCAACGTGTTCTTCATCCAGAAGCAGTGCACGGCGTTCTCGCCGAACACGAACAGCATGCCTTCATTGGGCCCGAGCTGCGAGCGGTACATGAGACCTTGCTCGCGATCCGCGTCGTTCGCGGCCACGGCAGCGTCGATCACGAACATGCCGGCCGTGAGCTTCACGCGCGGAAATTCACTGGGCTGCTTTGCGCCGGGTGGCAGCTGCTGCGCCTGGGCGATGCCCGACGTTGCCGCCGTGGTGAACGTGAGCGCCGCGAAAGCGGCAAACGGCAATGCGACGGCAAGCGCGCAGCGCACGAAGAACGGGCGCAGGGAAAATCGCACGTGAGACTCCTTGCTTTAGGTTAGTCCGCGCATGTTACGCGACCAGGTCAGAGCGGGTCAAAATGCACTGCGCTGCGCACGTCATCCAGCGTGATGTGGCGGGCGTGCATGTCGAAAAAACACGGCCAAAAAAATCATGCGGGCAAACAAAAAGGCAGAACGCCTTGCGGCGCTCTGCCTTTCGCGCTGAAGAGCGGCAACGAATGCCGTTCCTCGAAGCGTCTTACAACAAGCTTACTCCGAAGCTGCCGAAGCGGCTTCAGCCTTCGCTGCCTTCTTGTGCGACGACTTGTGGTGCGACTTCTTGTGCGACGACTTGTGAGCGGCCGAAGCAGCAGCAGCCGGAGCAGCCGAAGCAGCTTCCGGAGCCGAAGCTTGTGCGAATGCAGCCGATGCGAAGAGGCCAGCGACCAGAGCAGCGATCAGTTTGTTCATGTTGTGAATCCTCAGCTTGAGTTAATTAACCAAGTGACCCGGTTTTTGGAGTCAGGTCGGTAAACGTGCCATCCACCTTTCGGTTGACAGTCACCGTCAACAAATTCACGAGAACTTGCGTGGGTGCGTCTGCCAGCGGTCGGGACCATGCATTGCTGCGAGGACCCTGAAGGCTGAATGCCGGATAGCTTCGGGGCGGCATCTGCGTCGAATAACGCATGGTCTCGCGAGACGGTTGACGCGAAGTTTTCATTTGCTTCGTAACGAGAAGAAACAGAAAGACGGGGGACGTGTCCCGTGATACGAAGAGAATCGGTCAAAAAGCGAAAAGTGCTTGCGCAACAGTCACTTGTGTTTGTCGTGTGGGTTTTGCCACGGCGCATTGGAGGGCACATCGGTGCTTTCGCCCGGCGCGAGCGCCAGCGAAAAAATATCGAGCGCGCCGATCGCAACACGCACGAGTCGCAGCGTCGGATAGCCCACTGCAGCGGTCATGCGACGCACCTGGCGGTTCTTGCCTTCGCTGATCGCGATCTCCACCCACGTGGTCGGAATCGCCGCGCGATAGCGAATTGGCGGATTGCGCGGCCACAAATTTTCCGGCGCTGCGATGACTTTTGCTCGACACGGCTGCGTCACGAAGTCGCCGAGATCGACGCCGCGTTCGAGCGCCGCAAGGGCTGCCGCATCGGGCGCGCCTTCGACTTGTGCCCAATAGCGCTTGACGAGCTTGCGTCGCGGTTCTGCGATGCGTGCCTGCAATGCGCCGTCATCGGTGAGGAGCAGGAGACCTTCGCTGTCGGAGTCGAGCCGCCCCGCGGGATAGACGCCCGGCACCTTCACCCAGTCCGCGAGTGACTGACGCGTTTCGTGCGGCGAGAACTGACAGATCGTACCGAACGGCTTATTGAGGGCGATCAAACGCATGGCGAGGCGGCGGGAGGGTAGGGATGACGGGTTAGCGCCGAGATCTTAATGCAAAATGCGCTTCGTCGATTCTTGAGTCTTATATAAGATATAAGACACGCGCGGGACGGATCGCCGACTCTTCTCTCTGGCGGGGCGGGCGCAAACGCGCTGCGCGCCCTGCGCACGCGTGGGCGATGTAGCGCCGCAGCATCGCAAGCGGCTTGCCGCGCACACGCGAGCATGTGATGAGAGCGGCACGCTCGCGCGGGGCGTGGGCTAGAATAGCCGCCAGACCCTCACGCCGACGAGCCGCTAGCGCTTTGTGCGTCATGCGTCGCGTGCCCCTGGACAGTCTTGCTGCGTATATCGACCGCGCCGGATGTCGAGACGCCATAACGGCGAGATGCCTCTCCCGCCGGGCGAAAAGGCTTCGCCGCCGCCCGAAGACACCGGGCGCCGGGCGCCGCGTCAAACCCGCTACAACAGCCTTGCCCTTACTGGAGTCGATCATGCCGTATCAGCACATCAAGGTTCCGACGGGCGGTGAAAAGATCACCGTCAATCCGGATTTCTCGCTCAACGTCTCTGACCAGCCGATCATCCCGTATATCGAGGGCGACGGCACGGGCGTCGACATTACGCCGGTCATGCTCAAGGTGGTCGACGCGGCGGTTGAAAAGGCCTACGGCGGCAAGCGCAAGATTCACTGGATGGAAATCTACGCGGGCGAGAAGGCTACGCGAGTGTATGGCCCCGATGTGTGGCTGCCCGAAGAGACGCTCGACGTCGTGAAGGAATACGTCGTGTCGATCAAGGGGCCGCTCACGACGCCTGTGGGCGGCGGCATCCGCTCGCTGAACGTTGCGCTGCGCCAGCAACTCGACCTCTACGTGTGCCTGCGCCCCGTGCAGTACTTCAAGGGTGTGCCATCACCGGTGCGGGCGCCGGAGAAGGTGAACATGGTGATCTTCCGCGAGAACTCGGAGGACATCTACGCGGGTATCGAATGGCCTGCGGAATCCGAAGGCGCGAAGAAGCTCATCAAGTTCCTGCGCGAAGAGATGGGCGTATCGAAGATCCGCTTTCCGGACAGTTCGGGCATCGGCGTCAAGCCGGTCTCGCGCGAGGGCACGGAGCGCCTCGTGCGCAAGGCGATCCAGTACGCCATCGACAACGAGCGCCGCTCGGTTACGCTCGTGCACAAGGGCAACATCATGAAGTACACCGAAGGCGCGTTCCGCGACTACGGTTATGCGCTTGCGCAGAAGGAATTCGCGGCGGAACTGATCGATGGCGGCCCGTGGATGAAGATCAGGAATCCGAAGACGGGCGGCGACATCGTGATCAAGGACGTGATCGCCGACGCGTTTCTGCAGCAGATCCTGCTGCGCCCGGCCGAATACGACGTGATCGCCACGCTGAACCTGAACGGCGACTATATCTCCGACGCGCTCGCGGCGCAGGTGGGCGGCATTGGAATCGCACCGGGTGCGAATCTTTCGGACTCCGTGGCAATGTTCGAGGCCACGCACGGTACGGCGCCGAAGTATGCGGGCAAGGATTATGTGAATCCGGGCTCCGAGATTCTCTCGGCCGAAATGATGCTGCGTCATCTCGGTTGGGTCGAGGCGGCCAACCTCATCATTGCGTCGATGGAGAAGTCAATTCAGCAGAAGCGTGTCACTTATGACTTCGCGCGTCTGATGGAAGGGGCGACGCAGGTGTCGTGCTCCGGCTTCGGGCAGGTGATGATCGACAATATGTGAGCGTGATGTGGGGGCTACGTGCCCCATCTCGCGAAACCCCGGCTGACCCATGGTTTGCCGGGGTTTTTTGTTATCCGGCCATCCTCACTGCGTGACACGGTGCGCGTCGCAGCGTCGCGCGCGTCGCGATGTCTGCTGTGCGATATGATGATGCGTATCTGCCCAGCCCACTCCTCGCCCAGGTCGCATGCCTTTTCTGTGTCGTCTTCTTCTTGCTTGCCTGTTCGCGCTCTTTGCCGTGCGCGGCGCCACGGCATGCGAGCACACACAGCGTATTGCGCAGCCGCTTGCCGTCTTTGTAGCGGGAGATCACGCCGGTATGACGAACGCTAACGGCCACGGTTCGCATGATGCGTGCGGCACGAGTTGTTGTATCGCGGGTTGCGGCGCGCACTGCGGCGCCCCCCCAGTTGTGGCGGCATTGAGTATGCAAATCCCCGGTGGTTCCAGGCTCGCCGTTTTTCCCGTGCCGATGCGTGCGGGGATTACGCACGCTCCTCCTTTGCCTCCCCCCATCGCCTGAGCAGGGCCGCTCGCGCTTCGCGCAGCGCGGCCCGACAGTGGCTCTGAGGTGCTTCGTGCGCGCAAGGCGCAACCGAAGCGATTCGCCACATGCGCGTCGCGCCTGTCGTAGTGCGTCGCGTGCCCAGGCATGAACGAGGTAAGAGGAATTCATCGATGAAACGAAGAGCATTTTTGTCCGGCGCATTGAGCGCCGCCACGGCGACCCTGTTCGCACGCCACGCATTCGCACAAGGTACGCACGATGCGATGCACGCGATGCACGGCATGTCGAGCATGCCGGCGATGTCAGGCAGCATGATGCAGTCGCAAGGGGCACTCGCCGCCGCCGACGCGTTGCCCGCCGGCGCGCCGCTCGCAGCGCTGCGCACGCTCGCCAACGAGAGCCGCGAGCCGGGCCAGTTCCGCGCGACGCTCATCGCGCAGCCCGCCGGGCGCGCACTGCTGCCGGGGCGGCCGCAAACGGTGTTCTGGCAATACGACGCTGGCGCGGCTGCGGAAAACGGCGGCCCGGTCATCGGCCCGTTGATCGACGTGCGCGAGGGCGACACTGTCGAACTCACGTTCGTGAACCGGCTGCCCCAGCCTTCGACCATCCATTGGCACGGCCTGCCCGTGCCGCCCGAGCAGGACGGCGATCCGTCGAACCCGGTCGCGCCGGGCGAGCAGCGCGTCTACCGCTTTACGCTGCCGCCGGGAAGCGCGGGCACCTACTGGTATCACCCGCATCCCCACATGCTGACTTCCGAGCAGGTGTTTCGCGGCCTGGCCGGGCCGTTCGTCGTGCGTGCCGCGGACGATCCGCTGGCCGCGTGGCCGGAGCGCCATCTGTTCGTGTCGGACCTGAAGCTCGCCGCGGACGGCACGATTCCCGCGAACGGCATGATGGACTGGATGAACGGCCGCGAAGGTCAGTTCGTGCTGGTAAACGGCGCGCGGCTGCCGCAGATCGAGGTCGTGCGCGACGAGCGCTGGCGCGTCTGGAACGGCTGTAACGCGCGTTATCTGCAGCTCGCCTTCGACGACGGCCGCACCTTCGCGCAGGTGGGCACGGACGGCGGTTTGCTGGGCGCGCCGCGCGAGGGTGTCACCGCGCTCTTGCTCGCACCGGGCGAGCGAGCCGAACTGATCGTGCCGGCGGGGCAGGGCGCGTCGCGCGCGTCGCTGATCGCCGCGCAGTACGACCGCCGCAAGATGGCGATGTCGCACGGCAGCCTGCCTGCGGGGCCGACGATTGCATTGGCAAATATCCGCTTTGCGCCGGGCAGCGCAACGCAATCCGCATTGCCTGCGCGCCTGCGCGAAATTGCCCCGCTCAGTGCAGCGGATTCGCAAACGCCCCCGAAAAAAAGCGTGGTGTTCACCGAAGCGATGGACATGCATGCAATGCACGCGCCGGGTGCGTCCACGCAGCCCATGCCGCGCGGCATGCAGTTCATGGTGAACGGGGCGGTATTCGATCCGGCGCGCGTGACGCTCGCCAGCCGGCGCGGCGAGGTCGAGCACTGGATGATAGGAAACGCCACGGACATGGATCATCCGTTTCATCTGCACGGCACGCAGTTTCAGGTGCTCGCGCGCGAGCAGGGCGGCGTGCGCAAGGAAGAGGGATTACTCGCGTGGCGCGATACAGTGAACGTGCGGCCCGGCGAGACTGTGCACATCGCAACCGTTCAGCACGTGGCGGGGAAGCGCATGTTTCATTGCCACATCCTCGAGCACGAGGATCTCGGCATGATGGGCACGTTGCGCGTGAGCTAGCACACGAACGTTAAAAAACGATGAAGCCAAAAAGAAACCCGGCCGAAGCCGGGTTTCCAAGGTACGGGTACCGAACAGATCAGGCTGCAGCCTGAATGTTCGATGCCTGTTTACCCTTCGGGCCTTGCACGACCTCGAAGCTCACCTTCTGACCTTCTTTCAGGGTCTTGAAACCATTCATCTGAATGGCCGAAAAGTGAGCGAACAGGTCCTCGCCGCCTTCATCCGGCGTGATGAACCCGAAACCCTTCGCGTCGTTGAACCACTTGACCGTACCGGTTGCCATACCAACTTCCCCTGTAACTCATGTCACTACCACGAGCAGTTCGAAAAGCCAAACGATCGCAGTGCGATCGCCCCCTCCTCACAAGCTCACCAACGGCATTTTTTCGAAATATAAGGCAGTTGAAAAAAGTGCCAGCTTGATTGTTGGGGGTCTTTATTCTGCTGTCAAGAATATTTTGAGACGTCCTCTGACGCGTTGTAAAGAACGCATTTCCAGGGTTTTTCCTGCTTTTCGCCGACGCTGCGCGCAGGTGTGCGGCGCATCTTGAAAAATCGCGCAAGCGACGCACATGGGAATGCACCGCAGCATGGAATCTGACGCTGAGCGTGCGGGCGCCTACAGTCGCTTTCCACGGCAACGCCAAGGTTGTGCGATACTCGATTCGACGGTGGCGTGAAAGCTGCTCGCAGCAGGATTATGTACCGGCCCCGCAGCCGGTCGAAGGGATCGGGGCCGGGCCAGGGCGCATGAATTGCTTGCAGCGGGACGCAGGTCGGGAGCGCCGGGTTCACCGGCCGGCCGGTCAGGTGACGGCAGGATTGCGGGCCTGTCCGAGTTGTTTAGAATGGGTGTATGGCGATTATCCCGGACAAGCAGGATTCAACCGTACTGGAGCGGCAGGAGCAAAAGGTCAAACCGCCCTCCATGTACAAGGTCGTGCTAATGAATGACGACTACACGCCGATGGAATTCGTCGTGATGGTCGTGCAGGAATATTTCAATAAGGACCGCGAGACCGCAACGCAGATCATGTTGAAGGTCCATCGCGAGGGCAGGGGTGTTTGTGGGGTCTATACGCGGGACATCGCGTCGACCAAGGTTGAGCAAGTCGTTACCCA
>DATBXG010000306.1:0-2716 GCA_036514415.1 Paraburkholderia sp. | reverse complement strand
AAAAAAAAGGGCGCACAAAGGGCGCACAAAAAGAGGGCGCAAAAAGCGGGCGCAAGAAGCGGGCGGGCAAAGAAAAGCCCGCGCAGGGCGGGCCGAGGTCGGCGAAATGCGTCGAGAAGGACGCAATCGATGGTTGTTGTTCTTGTGTGCGGCGCGAAGTCCGTGCGTCAGAACTGCGCCACGCGCTGATACAGGTTCACGTTCCGCGTTGCCTGCATCGCTGTCTGGTACTCGGCGCTCAACGCGGATTGCGCCGATTGTGCCTCGATGGCGACTCGTGCGTCGATCGCGTGTACCTGCTTGAGCACGTCGAGTGCGGCGCCGGTTTGCTTCGCGGAGAGCGACATGAGAAGCGGCGAGCGCTCGTTCGCGAGCCCGGCCGCCTTTTCCCAATCGCCGACGGCTGCCGCCTGCTCGATGTCTTTCGTGATCTGCCAGATGCGATCGATGGGCGCCGTGTTTTCCATGTCGTCTCTCCTGCCGGATGGACTCAGCTCTTGTTGGTCGCCAGCGCGCCCGCGCTGTTCGTGCCGCCGAAGAGCTGCGTGAGGTACTGCTGGTTGCTGTTCATCGTTGCCATCAGCGTGTTGAGCGCGGTGAACTGCGCGGTGTACATGCTGGTGAGCTGCGTCTGGTACTCCGTGAGATTCGTCTTCTGTGTCGTGAGATTCGTCAGATCGGTGTTGATCGCGTTGGTACGCGTCGTGATCACGCCGGTGCTCGACATGTAGCTCGTGATGTTGGTGTTCAACTGAGCGGCAACGCCGTTGGTGGAGTTGAACAGCGTGGCTACGGTCGACTGATTGTTCTGCAGTGCGGTGTTCAGCGTGCTGCTGTCGACCGCGAGCGAACCGTCCGAATTCAGCGTGACGCCGATCGCCGCGAGGCTGGTCGTGGTGCTGCCGCTCTTCACACCCGTCGCCACGATCGTCGCGAGCTGATTCTGGATCATGTTCAGCGTGGAGTCGCCGAGCAGCACGCCTTGCGACGTCGAAGTCGAGCTGAACGAGGTGAGCGTGGCCATCGTCGTCACGAGCGTGTTGTACAGCGTGACGAAGTTGTTGATCGCCGAGGATTCGGCGCTCGTGTTCTGCGCAACCGTGAGTGTTTGTGCGCCGCTGCCCGTGGTCGACGTATCGACGGCAGCCGCCGTCAGGTTCAGCGTGACGCCCGACAAGGCGGAGGTCACGGTGTTGTTCGAACTGGTGGCGCCGGTGCCGTCGATCGTGAAATAGGCGTCCTGAGCGGCGGTGGACTGCGTCCACGTGGTCGAGCTGGAGATCGTCGACTGGTTGGCGGTGAGGTTGGCTGAGGTCGCGCTCGCGCTCGTGATCGCCGTGCCTGCCGTGGTCGTGACGGCGAGGTTGTTCAAGGCGTCGCTGGAATTCGAATCGCTGATCGCGACGCTGATGCCGTTCGCCGAACCGGTCGAGGTCGAGTGCAGCACGAGGTGGGCGCCGTCGGCGCCGTTGACGACCGTTGCCGTCACACCGGGATTGTTGGTGGCCGAGTTGATCGCCGACGCAATGCCCGCGACGGTGCTGTTGGTGCTGTTGAGCGAGATCGTGGTGCTTGCGCCGTTGACCGTCAGCGTCATCGTGGAGGAGCCCGATGCGAGCGCCTGGGTCGAGGTGAAGCCCGTCGAGGTCAGCACCTGGGCTTGCGCCACCTGCTTCACATCGAGCGTGTACGACCCTGCCGCTGCGCCGGTGCCTGCGGTGGCCGTGATGCCGGTGCCGCTGGTCGTCGCCGTGTAGGCGTTGATGGTCGTGCCGTCCGAGAGCGTCGAGAGGCCTGCCTGAAGTGCGGAAAGCGCGGCGGAGAGCGCGCCGTACGCGGAGATTTCCGTGTTGTCCTGGGTCTGCTGAGCGCTGATCGTGGCGGCCTGGCCGGCGATCTTGGCGTTGACGAGCGCCGTGACGAGGGAGGACACGTCCATCGTGGAGTTGCCCGTCGAGCCGCTGACGATCGACTGTGCAGCTGCCTGCAGAGCGGCGTTGCTCGCTGCGGTTGTGCTGGCGACGGTACTCGCGATCGTGCTGGCTGTCGAACTGGTTACGGTGGACATGAAGGGGCTCCGTGCGTCGGCGTTGCAGTGTGAATCGGTTCAGGTCTGGAAAACGCCAATCGGGAGGCGCTCCTCCCGATTGGCTTGCGTTGCGTGCGCCGGGTATGGCGGCCGGGCACGCAACGTCTGGGCTACAGAAGCCTTTACTGCAGGAGCTTCAGGATCTGCTGCGGCTGCGAGTTGGCTTGTGCGAGCACCGAGATACCAGCTTGCTGCAGCACTTGCGCCTTGCTCAGGTTCGCCGTTTCTTCCGCGAAGTTGGCGTCCTGGATCGACGACTGTGCCGTCGACAGGTCGGTCGACTGAGCTTGCTGCGTCGTGCCGATTGCCGTGAAGCGGTTTTGCGCTGCGCCGAGCGTTGCCTGGAGGTTGTTCAGGACGTTCAGTGCGTTGTCGATCGACTCCATGGCCATGCTTGCGCCGGTGGCCGTGCTGATGTCGACGTTTGCAACCGTCGTCGGCTGGTTGTACGAATTGACCTGCGAAACGACTGCTGCGTCGGTTGCGGAACCACCTGCCGTGCCCAGAGCCGTGAGCGCTGCGTCGCCGAGCGTGAGCGCCGTGCCCGAGCCGACGATCGAGTTGCCGCTGACCGTGCCGCCGGTGAACAGCGCGCTGACTGCGGTCGAGCTCAGGGCGGTGTTGTTC
>DATBXG010000305.1:0-33655 GCA_036514415.1 Paraburkholderia sp. | reverse complement strand
TGGACGCCAGCGGGCCGTGGAAAAAACTCTCCGCCATGAACGGCACCTGAATCGCAATGCCGAAGAGGTAAATGGCGATGGCCTTGAAGTTGAACGAGCCATATACGCCGCCGTGGCTGCTGACGATCTCCGCGACCCGGTAGCGCCGGTTGTTGATCAGATAGAAGTCCACCAGATTGATCGCCACCCAGGGCGCGAGGACGATGCGCATGGCGAAAATGGCGTTCAGGAAGATCGCGATGAAATTGCTGGAGGCCCACAACGCGGTGACGGTGGACGCGACCAGCAGGACCGCCGAGACGACGATGCGTACGTTGCGGCCGGGCACCCAGTCGGGACGGAACGTTTGCGCCGCGGTAATGAAGGACAACACCCCGCCATACAGATTCATGCCGTTGTGGCCGATGATATTGACGAGAAAAAGCAGGATCAGTACGTAGCCGAACACGCCCGTTTGCGTGCGGATGGCCTGCATGGCGTCGGTGGCGTGGCCGGTGCTGACCGCGAGCACGCCAAAGAGGAAGGCGAAGATCGTGCCGAGCGATGTGCCGAACCAGGTGAACGCGAAGGTTTTCACGAAGCCCGTGGTGGCCGGAAGGTAACGCGAATAATCGGACGTATAAGGCGCGAAGCTGATTTGCCAGACGGCGCAAAGCCCGAACATCGCGAACCAGTTCGACACGTCGAACTGGCCTTGCTGGAAGATTTGCGCGTCGAGGCCGGGCGCCATCATGACCATGCCGATCAGAAGCGCACCGCCCATGAACCACGCACCCACCTTGTTGAAGCGGTGGATGAAGTGATAGCCGATCACGCCGACGAGCGTCGCGAGGATCGCGCCGAGCACGGTGCCGACCGGCACCGGCACGAAAGGGGCGGCGGTGTGAAGCGTCTTGCCCGCGAGAATGATGTTCGAGACGAAGAAGCCCAGGTAAATGAGCGTGGTGAAACCGACCACGAGCAGGGAGCCATAGCGGCCGAATTGCGCCCGGCTTTGAATCATCTGAGGCACGCCGACGAGCGGACCTTGCGCTGAGGTGAGCGCATGGAAAATGGCGCCGAAGCATTGCCCGGCCACGATGGCGAGAATCGCGCTCACCACGTCGAGGTGGAAGACCAGCACCGAAGTCGCGCCGGAAATGACGGCGAGCGGCGCGACATTCGTGCAGAACCACAGCGTGAATAGGTCGACGGGCTTGCCGTGCCGGTCAACGGGCGCGACATACTCGATCGAGTTGCTTTCAATGGTCAGAACGCTGTTGTCGTTCGCCGGTTTTTTCATGTTGTCTCCATCTTTATTGCACGGGCTGAGCCACGCCACGAACGAACGTGGCGCAGCGTTGCCCTTATTGGCTTTGAAGCGGCTTTGAAGCGGCTTTGAAACTGCAGCAGCGAACGGATCGCGGCACGCGAGGTGCGTGCCGCGCGGCGCGCTCAGCGCATCACGAACGGATCGCTGATCGGCTCGTCCGACGTGCGAAGCCAGACCGACTTCGTCGTCGTGTATTCGAGCGCGGCGGCCATGCCGCCTTCGCGGCCGTGCCCGGAAAGCCCGAAGCCACCGAACGGCACGAGCGGCGATACCGCGCGATACGTGTTGATCCAGACGATACCCGAGCGCACGCGCCGCGAAACACGATGCGCGCGGGTGAGGTTGGTGGTGAAAATGCCCGCGGCGAGTCCGTACGCGGTGCTGTTCGCCTTCTCGATGGCCTCCTGCTCCGAAGCGAACGTATCGACCGAAAGCACGGGCCCGAAAAGCTCCGTCGTGATGCTGTCCGCGTGGCTCACGCCGGTGCAATCGAGAATCGTGGGCGCGTAGTAGTAGCCGTCGCGCTCCAGCGTCGTGCCGCCGGCGAGCACCTTCGCGCCCTGGCCCACGGAACTCGCGACGATCTTCTCGATGTTGCGCAGTTGTCGTTCGGTGCACAGCGGCCCGTATTCCGTCGTCATCTCGTTGGGCGAGCCCACGCGAATGCGCGAGACCTGCTCCACGAGCAGCGCGAGGAACGGCTCCTTGACGGAGGCCTCGATCAGGAGCCGCGAGCCCGCCACGCAGCTTTGGCCGCTTGCCGCGAAAATGGCGGCGACCTGAGCGTTCACGGCGCTCTGGATATCGGCGTCGGCGAATACGATGAAGGGCGACTTGCCGCCCAGTTCCAGCGACACCTTCGCGAGATTGTTCGACGTGTTCGCGACGATATGCCGTGCGGTTTCGGGGCCGCCGGTGAAGGCGACCTTGTCGACCTTGGGATGACCGCTGAGCACCGCGCCGCATTCCGGCCCGAAGCCGGTGATCACGTTGACGACGCCCGGCGGAAAGCCCGCCTCGTGTACGAGCTTCGCGAACTCGAGCAACGGGCCGGGCGCTTCCTCCGAAGCCTTTAGTACTACCGTGCAACCGGCCGCGAGCGCCGGGCCGACCTTGACCGCGGAAAGGAATAGCTGGCTGTTCCATGGAACGATCGCGGCGACCACACCAACGGGCTGCCGTTCGAGCCACACCTGCATGTCCGGTTTGTCGACAGGAATATGGCTGCCTTCGATCTTGTCGGCGATGCCCGCGTAGTAACGGTAGTACTCGGCGACGTAAGCGATCTGGCTGGACGTCTCGCGAATGATCTTGCCGGTGTCGTTCGTTTCAATTTCAGCGAGTCGCGGCGCAGCCTTTTCGACGAGCCCGGCGAGCTTGAGCAACAGCTTGCCTCGCGCCGATGCGGTGAGTCCGGCCCATGCGGAATCGGTCAGCGCGCGGCTGGCGGCCTCGACGGCGCGATTGACCTGCTCCTTGCGCGCCTCGGGCATTTGCGCCCACACCTTGCCAGTGGCCGGGTTCACGCTGCCGAACGTTGCCGCGCCGGACTCGAACTGGCCGTCGATATACAGCTGAAAATGAAAGTCCATGGAATCAGCCCCTCATTTGAACGCAGGCATGACGTCGTTGATCATCCGCTCGAGCGACGCTTTCTTGCGCTCGAAGCTCATACCGGTATCGATCCAGAAAGAGTACTCGTCGAAGCCGAGTTTCTCGTATGCCCTCAGGCGCCCGATCACTTCCTCGGGCGTGCCGATGACGTTGTTCTTGCGCATGGCCTCGGGCGTGTAGAAGGGGTGAGCGGCGATCTCTTCCTTCGTCAGCGTCTTGATCATGCCGCGGCTCACCGGTCGCTCATTCTTGAACCACGCGCCGAAGTAGTTGTAGAACGTGTTCACTTCATCGGCGGCGATCTGCGCGTCGTCCTCGCTGCTCGCCACGTAGGTATGTCGCAGCAGCATGATCTGCGGACGCGGCACGTTGCTGAATTTTTCGCACGCGGCGTTGAAGTGGCCGACGAGCTTCTCGACCTCTTCGTCGCCCAGGTGCAGCGGCGTGACCTGCACGTTGCATCCGTTGGACACGGCGAATTCGTGGCTGTTCGGGTCGCGCGCGGCCACCCAGATCGGCGGATGCGGTCGCTGCAGCGGAAGCGGCGAAGACGTGGTCGAAGGGAATTTCCAGAACTCCCCTTCGTGCGCGTAATCGCCTTCCCACAGATTTTTCACGGCCGGAATGAGTTCGCGCATGCGTTGGCCCGCGCCCCACGCATCGAGGCCGGGCATCAGGCGTTCGTATTCGAACGAGTAGGCGCCGCGCGCGATGCCCAGATCCAGACGGCCGTTCGTGATGATGTCGGTCATCGCGGCTTCGCCGGCGAGCTTGATCGGGTGCCAGAACGGCGCGATGACCGTGCCGGTGCCAAGACGGACATTCTTCGTCTTGTTGGCGAGGTCGGCGAGATTGAGGAACGGGTTGGGCGCGATCGTGAAGTCCATGCCGTGGTGCTCGCCGGTCCAGACGGCGTGCATGCCGCCACGGTCCGCGATCTGGCACAGCTCGACCATTTCGTCATACAGCTGCTTTTGACTGGTCTGGTCGGAGACGCGCTCCATGTGTACGAAAAGCGAGAATCGCATGATGTGACCTTTCAGGAATGAAGCGGGCGGACTGTGCCGTTGCTATGGTCGCCGAAGTACAAGCCGTAGCTCTTCAATTCGCTCTCCTTGCGGTAGCGCTGGAGCATGCTGGCGAGTGCGCTGTCCTGGAACGCTTCGGTCTCGATGTCGTCGAGGCTGATGAATGTGCCCGAAGCGTCGCCCGATGCGGCGAGTTCGTCCGGCGCGCTGCACAGGAACGAGATGTACTGGTAATGGGTTTCGGTATTGTTGTAAACCGAATAAATGAAGCTTGCCGAAGCATCGGGCTGGTACTTCGTGAAGATCTCGGCGAGCGCCTTGTCGGCGCCTTCCTTGCCGATCTCCTTCGAAGGCAGTCCCCATTTGCCGTCGGCCGTCTTCACGAGGAGCACCTTGTCCTCGCGCGCGATGATCGCGCTCACGATGACCTTCGGGCCCGCGATGACTTCCGCCGATACCTTGGCCGGCGTGAAATAGCCGCCACGGTAGTAGCCGAGCCCCGCGTATCCCGCGGAATGGAACGCCTGAACCTTGCCGATGATGAGCGCGTGGTCGCCCGCGTCGATCACCGCGTGCGTCGTGCAGTCGAACCACGCGCTGACGTCGTCGATGAGCGGATTGCGGTGATCGCTCAGCTGCCAGCCCACATTGGCGAAGCGATCGTCGCTCGGCCGCGCGAACGTGTTGGACAGATCCTTTTGTCCTTCCGCGAGGATGTTGATGGCGAAATGCCCCGCGGTGGAAAACGTCTGGTAGTTGCCTGATGTCTTCGCAATGCTCACCAGCAGCAGCGCGGGATCGAGTGAAACGGAGGAGAACGAATTGGCGGTGAAGCCGAGCGGCTTGCCGTCGTCGCCGGCCGTGGTCACGATCGTCACGCCGGTCATGAACGCGCCGAACGCGTTGCGCAGCTCGCGCGTGTTGATCTTCGCAGCTTCCTGACTCGTAGTCTGGCTCGTCTCTTGGCTCATCTCACACTTCCACTTCGTGGTTTTCCGCCTGCGGCTCGGTTTGCAACCAGGCACGCAGCGCGCAATTGACTTCGTCGGGCGCGGTCAGGTTCACCATGTGGCGCTCGTTTTCGATCACGACCGCCTGGCCGTTGATGGCGGCTTTTGCCATCTGTTGCGCCATCGCCGGCGTCGAGTTGGGATCGTCCGAGCCGGTGAGCACGAGGGCAGGGCAGGCGATGGTGGGCCAGCCGTCGGCATAGACGTCGTCGCCGCTCGCAAAGGCCGTATAGGCCGTGGCGTAACCCGCGAGGTTCACCGACTTCAGCCACGACTCGACCTTTTGCGCGGCGACTTGTTGCGATTCCTCAGCCGTGAACCAGCGCTGCAACGGCGTTTGAACGTCGATGGTGCCCGAGCGCAGTTCGGCGGCGCGCTGCAGCACGGCTTCGCGCGCCTGCTCTGTACGGCGATAGACACCATTCAGGATCGCTACGCGTTTTACCAGATCGGGCCGCGTGACCGCCACACCCGCGGCGATCAGCGAACCCATCGAGTGGCCGGCCAGATTGACGGGTCCTGCATCCAGCGCCTCGATGAAACTCGTTGCCCATTCAACGAACTGCGGCAAGCCAGCGTTCGTCTCGAGCGCATCGCTTTGGCCGTGGCCCGGCATGTCGACCGAAATCACCCGGAATTCGGTCGACAGGTCTTCGATCTGCGGATACCACGCGTTCGCCTGCATGCCTACGCCATGAATCAGGACCAGCGGTTCGCCCGTGCCACGCTCCAGATAGTGCGCGACGCGATTATTTGACAGCGGCAGGATTCTTGACGTCATTTCCGAGCTCTGCGAGGTCTTTGTAGCGGTCGCCAATGCGGTGATGCGGACGGCCACCGGTTGCGGCGCCAATGGCGATGACGATTTCGTCGGCGGCCGGCGCGTCGGGAATCGCAAACTGGAGCGTGAGGTAGTGCGAGCGGCGGCCTTCGTCGTTCTTGTCCATCATCGGAATGAGCAGCGGCGCATTGGCCGGGCCGCGCGTGTTGTTGAACGCGAGATACGACTTCGCGCCCACGGCCGAGCGGTACGTGTTGCCGAAGTGCAGCGTGTGGATCAGCGCGGACGCATGCTCCATCTCGCCTTCGAGGCCCACGATGGCGCTCTTGCCGAACGCTTCGACCGCTTCGCCCGAACCGGCTTCGTCGATGATGAGCTTCGTTAGGTGCTCGCTCAGTTGGGGCGCCAGGGCGCGAATCTCGGGCGAGAGGTCTTCCACATAACCGCGGCCCGCCCACGGGTTCTTGATCACCGCGGCCGCCCCGATCATTTTCAGCGGTTTCGCAGCGGCCTTGTCGCCGTCTACGAAGACGTTCTCGACATGGAGGATGGATTTGCGAATCAGGCTCATGGCAGCTTCCTTCGTGCGTTGATTGTGTGAAGCATTTTGGTATACCATGTTACGGCATGCCATGAGTGTTAACCCGGGGCTTGCCCCTGAAGCTTCCCTGCGAGCCCATTCAGAGTGAAAAGGAGGAGAGATGACTGCCTACTGGATTGCCCATGTGAACGTGCTCGATCCTGTGAAATACAAGGACTACACGGATATCGCGCCGCAGGCGTTCAAGAAGTTCGGCGCCGTGTTTCTTGCGCGCGGCGGCGCTTCGCAGGTGCTGGAAGGCGAGCCGTTTCAGCGCCACGTCGTGATCCAGTTTCCCGACATGCAAACGGCCCTCGACTGCTACCACTCGCCCGAATATGAGGCGGCCAAGGCAAGGCGCGATGGATATTGCGTGGCGCAGATCGCGATCGTCGAAGGACTGGGCGGCTGATTGCGCCCTTGTTTGGGGCGCCAGTAGCGCGGTCAAAAGGATGCGTCATAATATGGCATTCCATGCCCGCTGCTGGTGCGCGGGCGTTCGTCCCTCTCCAGACTGCCGCCTATGCAAGACCTCAAAATCGACCGCAATGCCAAAACCCTGCGTGAACTCACGCTCGACAAACTGCGCGGCGCAATTGTCCAGGGGTATTTCCGGCCGGGCACGCGGCTCGTCGAACGCACGCTGTGCGACGAGCTCGGCGTGAGCCGCACGGTGGTGCGCGAGGTGCTTCGGCATCTCGAGACCGAAGGGCTGGTCGAGATCGTGGCGCGGCAGGGGCCGATCGTGGCGCGCCTCGATCCCGCTCACGTGGGCGAGATCTACGAATTGCGCGGGCTGCTCGAAGCCAACGCCGCGCGGGCCTGCGCCGTGAGCGCCACGCCGCAGGTCGTGCAGCAGCTGCGCGAGATCCGCGGGATCATCGAAGACGCGTTCGAGAAGCGCGACCTGCCGCGCGTGCTGGAGTACACCGAGCGCTTCTATGAAACGCTGTTCGAAGCCGCCAGCAAGCAGGTGTCGCTGGCGGTCGTGAAGACGCTCAACGCTCGCATCAACCGCTTGCGCGCGTTGACCATCGCCATGCCGGGACGCGGCAGGGACTCGAACCGCGAGATGAACCTGCTGCTCGACGCCATCGAGCGGCGCGACGGCGACGCGGCATCCGCGGCGTCGTTCGCGCACATCAAGCGGACCTCCGAACTGGCGTTGGCGGCGCTCGCCCAGCAAAACGAGGCTGCGGACGACGCCTGAGACGTTTTTTCGGCGCACGCTCCGAACAAGGCCGCTGGCGTTCGCCCGCGGCCTTTTCTTTTATCTGCTCAATTCCCACGGCGCCGCGCGTAGCCCAAAGCGTGCCAGTCCCGCTTTAGATGGCCTCATGGTATTCCATAATACGCAATGCATTGTTGCTGCCAATAATATGGCATACCATAATCTCATCGAACGCGATCTGTGGTCCGGTGCCTGGTAAGGAGACCCCCCATGAAGCTGGAAGTGTGCAAGTTGCCTGGCGGCTGTCCGCATCGCCGTATGGAGTCTGGAACCCATGAAGCCTGAGTTCGCCCCGGGGCGTGCCATCCCGCGGGTTCAGCGTGGCCGAACCGCGCAAACGAGCTACAGCGTGTACGCGCCGCAATCGAACGCGGCGCGCGAGACCGTGGTGCTGATCCACGGCGTGGGCATGAACCAGAGCGTGTGGGCGCCGCAGATTGATGCGTTATCCGAATCGTTTCGGGTCGTGGTCTACGACATGCTGGGTCACGGCGCGAGCGCGCTGCCAAGCGAGACACCCACGCTCGAGGAATACGCCGCGCAGCTCGAAGCGCTGCTCGACGCCATCCAGATCGAGCGCGCGCATGTGGTGGGGCATTCGATGGGCGCGCTCGTGGCGCTCGAATTCGCGCTGCTCAATGCGCCGCGCACATTGAGCGTCGTCGCGCTGAACGCGGTGTACGACCGCACGCCGGCGCAGCGCGAAGCGGTGATGACGCGCGCGGCGAGTCTCGGCGAGGCGCCTGCGGCGAGCGGCGTGGACGCCACGCTGTCGCGCTGGTTCGGCGACCCGATCCCGGGGCACCTGAGCGAGGCGGCGCAGGCGGTGCGCGCGTTGCTGCTCGGCGTCGATCCCGTGGGCTACGCGCGCACGTACCGGCTTTTTGCGTCCTCGGACAACGCGCACGTGGGGCGTCTCGCGAATCTCGCGGTTCCCGCGCTCTTCCTCACCGGCGAGTGCGACCCGAATTCGAGCGCGCAGATGTCGCGGGCGATGGCGGCCGTCGCGCCACGCGCGCGCGCCGAGGTCATTGCGAGCGAGCGCCACATGATGAACGTCACCAACCCGGAGCGCGTCAACGCAAGCCTGCTCGCGTTCCTGGCCGTTGCATCGGCGGCGCATGCAACGAACGCATCATCCACAGGAGAACGCCATGGCTGAGCTGATGACTGCCCCCACCACGGAACTGGCTTTCGATATCGCCGGGTTTCGCCGCGCGCTTGGCGCGTTCGTGACGGGCGTGACCGTCGTCACGACGATCCAGCCGGACGGCTCGCCGCGCGGCTTCACCGCGAACTCGTTCACCTCGGTGTCGCTCAACCCGCCGCTCGTTCTCGTGTGCATTGCGAAGACGGCGTCGAGCTATGCCGTGTTCTCGCAAACGCGCCGCTTCGCCGTGAGCGTGCTCGCCGAAGACCAGAAGCATGTCTCGGGCGTATTCGCCTCGAAGGCCGCGGACAAGTTCGCGCAAGTGTCCTGGAGCACGCGTGCCACGGGCGCGCCGGTGATGGACGGCGCGGCGGCGAGCTTCGACTGCGCGACGCACGAAGTCGTCGAGGCGGGCGATCACATCATCCTGATTGGGCGCGTGGTCGACTTCGTTCAGACCAGTGCCTCGCCGCTTGGCTACTGCCGCGGCGCGTACGTGAACTTCAGCCTCTCGCAGGACGCGCTGGCCGCGGCCGGTGCGCGTGCGCAGGTGGGCGCGATTCTCGAGCATCGCGACGGGCTCGTGCTCGTCGACACGGCCAAAGGCGTGACGCTGCCAACGGGCATCAGGCTCGAACCGGCGAGCGACCCCGCGAGCCTGCGCGGCGTGCTCGCGAAGCTCGGCTTGCGTGCGCATCTCGACTTTCTGTTCGCCGTGTTCGAGGACGGCGGCGGCGAAGCGCCCGGCGTGCAAATTTATTATCGCGGCCGCGTGACGCAAAACGGCTCGCCCTGGCTCGACAGCAGCATCCGCATCGTGCCGCTTTCGCAGATTCCCTGGGACGAGGTGCGCGACGACGCCGTGCGCTCGATGCTCGAACGTTATGTGCGCGAACGCAGGCAGGACGCGTTCGGCATTTATGTCGGCGACAACGAAGCCGGCACCGTGCAGCCGCTCGCGCTTGCGCATTGAAGGCGCAGCGATGCGAAACCAGGCACCACAACCACGAAGCCGGCGCGATCTTTCGCCGCTGGCCTGACGCAGCCACAACCACCCGTTTCCCAGGAGAAAGACATGAGCAGCAGAAACCTTCCGTTTATCGCGCCGTTGTTCGTTGCCTGCGCAACGACGTTTGCGGCAGCACCCGCCCTGGCCGCCGACCCGATCGTCTTCACGAGCTGGGGCGGCACGACGCAATCGTCGCAGCAGAAGAACTGGGCGCAGCCGTTCACGCAGGCAAGCGGCATCAACGTGCTGATGGACGGACCGACCGACTACGGCAAGCTCAAGGCGATGGTCGACAGCGGCAACGTGAGCTGGGACGTCGTGGACGTGGAAGGCGACTTCGCCTTTGCCGCCGAGAAGGCAGGGCTGATCGAGCCGATCGACTACTCGGTGGTGAAGAAGGATGATCTGGACCCGCGCTTCGCGACGCCGGCCGCGGTGGGCAGCTTCTATTACTCGTTCGTGCTCGGCTACAACAAGTCGAAGTACACGGGCGCACAGCCGCAGACCTGGGCGGATCTGTTCGACACGAAGCGCTTCCCCGGCAAGCGCACGTTCTACAAGTGGTCGGCGCCGGGCGTGCTGGAAATCGCGCTGCTCGCCGACGGCGTGCCGCCCAGCAAGCTGTATCCGCTCGATCTCGACCGCGCGTTCAAGAAGCTCGACACGATCAAGAGCGACATCGTGTGGTGGAGCGGCGGTGCGCAGTCGCAGCAGTTGCTCGCTTCGGGCGAAGCGCCGATCGGCATGTTCTGGAACGGCCGTTTGCACGCGCTCGCACAAACGGGCGTGCCCGTTGGCATTTCGTGGAACCAGAACCTCACCGCCGCCGACATGCTCGTGATTCCCAAGGGCGCGAAGCACCGCGATGCGGCGATGAAGTATCTCGCGGCCGCGACGAGCGCACAGGCACAGGCGAAATTCGCGGCCGACACGGGCTACGCGCCGATCAACGTGAAGTCGTCCTCGCTGATGCCGGCTGCCATGGCGAAGACGCTGCCCGATCAATACAAGGACTCGCAAATCAATCTCGACATGAAGTACTGGGCCGAGAACCGCGACGCGATTGCGAAGCGCTGGTACGCGTGGCAATCGAAGTAAGCAAGGCCCGACGTCGCGAACCGGTTCAAAAGGAAACACCATGCCTAACGTATTGAGTACCGTCGCGCACCCGCCTGCGACGGCCGCGCGCAAGCGGCGCGACTGGCGCAGCATGCGGCTGCTGACGCCCGCCATGCTGCTGCTCGTGATCTTCTTCCTGCTGCCGGTGCTCTCGCTGCTGCTGCGCAGCGTGCTCGAGCCGACGCCGGGTCTGCATAACTACGAGCAGTTGCTCGGGTCGACCACGTACCTGCGCGTGTTCGGCAATACGTTCCTCGTGGCGACGGTCGTGACGCTCGTCACGCTCCTTGTGGGCTTCCCGATGGCGTGGCTGCTCGCCATCGCGCCACGCAAGCTGAGTTCCGTGCTGTTCGCGATCCTGCTGCTCTCGATGTGGACCAACCTGCTCGCGCGGACTTTCGCGTGGATGGTGCTGCTGCAAGGGACGGGGCCGATCAACCGCGCGCTGATGGCGATCGGCGTGATTCACGAGCCGCTGTCGCTCGTGAACAACCTCACCGGCGTGACGATCGGCATGACGTACATCATGCTGCCGTTTCTCGTGATGCCGCTGCACGCCACGCTGCGCAGCATCGACCCGTCGACGCTGCGCGCCGCGGCGGTGTGCGGTGCGAGCCGCTGGCAGGCGTTCTGGCGTATCCTCGTGCCGCTTGCGACGCCGGGCATCGCCTCCGGCGCGCTGATGGTGTTCGTGATGGCGCTGGGCTACTTCGTCACGCCCGCGCTGCTCGGCGGGCCCTCGTACATGATGCTCGCGGAGCTGATCGCGCAGCTCGTGCAGGAGCTGTTGAACTGGGGCCTGGCGGGCGCCGCGGCCTTCGTGCTGCTCGCCGTGACGCTTGCGCTCTATGCGTTGCAGCTGCGCTTCACGGGCGGTGCGAACGCAAGCACGGGAGGTCGCTGACATGTTGCTCGATTTCGATCGTCTCGGCGCACTGCGCTGGATGCTGGTGGCGCTCGGCGCGGCCGTCGCGCTCTTCCTTCTTCTGCCCATCGTCTTCATCGTCGCGCTGTCATTCGGCGATTCGCAGTGGCTTATCTTTCCGCCGCCGGGCTGGACGCTCGAGTGGTACCGGCAGCTCTTCACCGACGCGGGCTGGATCGATTCGCTGCTCACGAGCGCGAAGCTGGCGGTGATCGTCACGGTGCTGTCCGTCGCGATCGGGTTTCTCGCTTCGCTTGCGCTCGTGCGCGGCAAGTTTCGCGGCCGCAAGGCGGTGCAGGGCTTCTTTCTCACGCCGATGGTCCTGCCCGTCGTCGTGCTGGCGGTCGCGCTCTACGCGTTCTTTCTGCGCATCGGCCTGAACGGCACGATGACCGGGTTCGTGATCGGACATCTGATCATCGCCTTGCCCTTCTCGATCATTTCGATCAGCAATTCGCTCGTGAGCTTCGACACGGCGCTGGAGGACGCGGCGCTCATTTGTGGTGCGTCGCCGCTCACGGTCAAGCTGCGCGTCACGCTGCCGGCTATCCGGCTCGGCCTTTTCGCCGCCGCGATCTTTGCGTTTCTGGCTTCGTGGGATGAAGTGGTTGTGTCCATTTTCATGTCGAGCCCGACACTGCAGACGCTGCCCGTGCGTATCTGGGCGACGCTGCGCCAGGACCTGACGCCCGTCGTCGCGGCAGCGTCTTCGCTGCTCGTCGGACTGACCACCGTATTGATGCTTGCGGGCGCCTTGCTGCGCCGCGCGCGCTAACTGAGGCAACCGAGGTAAAGGCCATGACTGCATTCCTGCAAATCCAGCGTCTTCGCAAGACCTATGACGATGTCGTCGCCATCGACCAGGTGTCGCTCGACGTGCGTAAAGGCGAATTCATGACGTTTCTCGGACCTTCCGGTTCGGGCAAGAGCACGACGCTCTATATCGTCGCGGGCTTCCAGGAGCCGACCGAGGGACGCGTGCTGCTCGACGGCAAGCCGCTGCTTGCGGTTGCGCCCAACAAGCGCAACATCGGCATGGTGTTTCAGCGCTATACGCTGTTCCCGCATCTCACGGTGGGCGAGAACGTGGCGTTCCCGTTGCGCGTGCGCCGCCGGCCCGACGCGGAGATCAAGGCGAAAGTGGAGAAGATGCTGAAGCTCGTGCATCTTTCGGAGTGCCGCGACCGCATGCCCGCACAGCTTTCGGGCGGGCAACAGCAGCGTGTCGCCATTGCACGGGCGCTCGCCTACGATCCGCCGGTGCTGCTGATGGACGAGCCGCTTTCCGCGCTCGACAAGAAGCTGCGCGAAGAGATCCAGTTCGAATTGCGGCGCATTCATCAGGAGACCGGAGTAACGATTCTGTACGTCACGCACGATCAGGAGGAGGCACTGCGCCTCTCGGACCGCATCGCCGTGTTCAACAAAGGGCGCATCGAGCAGGTCGGCACGGGTGAGGAGCTTTATGCGAACCCGGCATCGCGTTTTGTCGCGAGCTTCATCGGCAATTCGAATTTCCTGCCCGTGAAAGTGACGAAGCACGGCGACGGCCGTATGAACGGCGTGTTTCCCAACGGCCACGAGATCGCCTCGGATGCCTTCAATCCGACGCTCGCCGCCGGCGACGAGGGCGCGCTCATGATTCGCCCGGAGCAGATGCGCATCAGCGCGCTGCAAGGCGAGCGTGGCGCCGGTTTGCCTGTGACGGTGCGTGATATCACGTATCTCGGCGACGCAATGCACTACGCGGTGGCCACGCCCTGGCAGCAGGAGATTTCGATTCGCATGCCGGCTGCGCATCGCCACGACAGCGGTATTGCGATCGGCACGCAGGCGCTCGTCGACTGGGACGCGCGCGACGTGCGCCTCTTTGCGCAAGCGTGAGCACGACTGCCATGAGCGACGCACGTTCATCGCTGAAGGTCGAACGCCCCGCGGCCACCTTGCGGGAGCTCGCGCTCGAGAAGATGCGCACGGCCATTCTGGAGGCGCATTTCCATCCGGGCGAGCGGCTCGTCGAACGCTCGCTGTGCGAGATTCTCGGCGTGAGCCGGACCGTCGTGCGCGAGGTCTTGCGCCATCTGGAAACCGAAGGGCTCGTCGATTCGATACCCAACCAGGGGCCGATCGTCGCCGTGCTCGACTTCGATACGGCGGCGGAGATCTATGAAATACGCGCGTTGCTGGAGGGCGAGGCGGCGATGGCCTGCGCCCAGCATGCCGACGCGAGTGTCGTCGCGGATCTCGGCGTCTGCATCGACAAGATCCAGCAGGCCTTCGAAGGGCAGGACCATCAGGCCGTCAGGACGCTTACGTCCGAGTTTTACGAGCGCATGTTCATTGGCGGCAAGAAGCAGGTGGCCTGGGAGATCGTGCAGTCGCTGACGGCGCGCATCAACCGCCTGCGCGCGCTGACGATCGCTTCCGACGACCGCGGACGCCAGGCCGTCGACGAAATGCGCCAGATCCATTCGGCCATTCTCGCGGGCAACGGCGCGCGCGCGCGTGAGGCCGCGGTCGCGCACGTGGACCGCGTGGCCGAGATCGCGCGAAAGCTCCTGGCCGAGGGGCACGAGCAGGCTTCGTGGCGTCAGGCGGGTTAGTGCGCGTAGTGCGTTTAGTGCGCCCGGCTTCGTTATGCGGCGCACAAAGCTTTCTACGCCTTCCATATTTTTGATTGCACCAAGGAACGTAACGTGGATTTGAAGACCCTGTTGAAGGATGCGGCGCTTTTGCGCCATCAGGCTTATGTCGATGGGCAGTGGTGTGCCGCCGATTCGGGCGCGAGTTTCGACGTGTTCGACCCGGCTACGGGCGCAACGCTCGGCACCGTTCCTTCGATGGGAGAGGCCGAAACGTCGCGGGCCATCGAGGCGGCCAACGCTGCGTGGCCAGCCTGGCGAGCCCGCACGGCGAAGGAGCGCTCGCTCGTGATGCGCCGCTGGTACGAACTCATGCTCGAGAACGCCGACGACCTCGCGCTGATCCTCACCGCGGAACAGGGCAAACCGCTGGCCGAGGCGAAGGGCGAAATCGCCTACGGTGCTTCGTTCATCGAATGGTTCGCCGAGGAGGGCAAGCGCGTGGCCGGCGACACGCTCGCCACACCGGCATCGGACAAGCGGCTCGTGGTCGTGAAGGAGCCGGTGGGCGTTTGCGCGGCGATCACGCCATGGAATTTCCCCACGGCAATGATTACCCGCAAGGTGGGACCCGCGCTCGCCGCGGGCTGCCCGATCGTCGTGAAGCCCGCCGAAGCCACGCCGTTCTCCGCGCTCGCGCTCGCGGTGCTCGCCGAGCGGGCAGGCGTGCCCAAGGGCGTGCTCAACATCGTCACCGGCGACCCCAAGGCGATCGGGAGCGCGATGACCAGCAGCCCTGTGGTCCGCAAGATTTCCTTCACCGGGTCGACGCCAGTGGGGAGATTGCTGATGGCGCAAAGCGCGCCCACGGTGAAGAAAGTCACGCTCGAACTCGGCGGCAACGCGCCATTCATCGTGTTCGACGACGCGGACCTCGACGCCGCGGTGGAAGGCGCCATCGCTTCGAAGTACCGCAACAATGGACAAACGTGTGTCTGCACGAATCGCTTCTACGTGCACGAGCGCGTGTATGACGCGTTCGCCTCGAAGCTGGCTGGCGCAGTCAAGGGGCTGAAGGTCGGGCACGGCACGGAGGGCGGCGTCACGCTGGGTCCGCTCATCAACGAGGCGGCGGTCAGGAAGGTCGAAGCGCACATCGCCGATGCGCTGGGCAAAGGTGCGGCGCTTGCCGCGGGCGGCAAGCGTCACGCGCTCGGCCACGGCTTTTTCGAGCCCACGGTCCTGACCGGCGTCAACGCGCAAATGGATGTGGCGCGAGAAGAGACGTTCGGCCCGCTCGCGCCGCTCTTCCGCTTTTCGAGCGACGAAGAGGTGGTGAAACTCGCCAACGACACGGAGTTCGGACTCGCCGCCTACTTCTATAGCCGCGATATCGGCCGTGTCTGGCGAGTGGCCGAACAGCTCGAATACGGCATGGTGGGCATCAATACGGGATTGATTTCGAACGAGGTGGCGCCGTTCGGCGGCGTGAAGCAATCGGGTCTTGGCCGGGAGGGGTCGCACTACGGAATTGATGATTATCTCGTCATCAAATATCTGTGCATGGCGGTTTGATCACCGGCTTACGCATTGAAACGTCCGCCCCGATGGCTTCATTCGGGGCGGACATTTTGCTGGACTCCATTGATGCTTCTCCCGAACGTAGTCTGGAGAGTGCATACTAGTCTGAAGAGCGGACGGGATTGAGCCACGATCCGCTATTTTTCTTGCCTAAAACTATGAGAACGAAGCGCGCCTCCGCCCGCCATCCTGAACCCGCCTCGCGAAGCCGGAAACGCATGATTGCGTTGCTTCGTGCGTTGGCGCCCGAGGAGGGCTACAACCTCACGGCGTTGCCGGGCGTGCGCATCCTGCGTTCGGACCGGCCCCTCGCACGCACGCCGGTTCTTTACGACCCCGGCATCGTGATCGTGTGTCAGGGCCGCAAGCGAGGCTATTTCGGCGACCGGCAATATCTCTACGACGAGGATCACTACCTGGCCGTGTCCGTGCCCGTTCCGTTCTGCATGGAAACCGAGGCTACCGAAGCGCGGCCGCTGCTCGCGCTGTACCTTCACCTCGACTTCTCATTGGCCGCCGAACTGGCGGTGCAGATCGATCGTGAAGGCCTGGCGGAACACGTGCAGGCGCCTCAGAGCATGATGTCGACGCCGATGGACGACGCGATGCAGGCGTCCGTGTTGCGCTTTCTCGAGGCGATGCATCGGCCACTCGAAGCGGCGATATTGGGCCCGGGCCTGCTGCGCGAGCTTTATTTTCGTGTGCTCACCGGCGCGCAAGGAAGCTCGATGCGCGAAGCGTTGGCGATGAGAGGCCAGTTCGGCCGGATAGGCAGATCGCTGCGGCTCATACACGCCGCCTACGCACAGCCGCTGGACGTGATGCAGTTGGCCGGGGAAGCGGGGATGAGCGTCCCGAGTTTCCACAGCCACTTCAAGACCATCACCCAGGTTTCGCCGATGCAGTACGTGAAGTCGACGCGCCTGCACCAGGCTCGCCTGTTGATGGTTCGCGAGGACCTGACCGCGGAGGCGGCGAGTCACGCCGTGGGTTACACGAGCCCGTCGCAGTTCAGCAGAGAATTCAAAAGACTGTTTGGCTTGACGCCAGCGGCGGAAACGAGGCGTATGCGCGAAAGCTTTGCCGTTCCCGCAGCGTTCGATGATGCGACCTACGTTTCGTCACACTGAGTCCGGTGGCGGGCGGCATCCTCACGGAGCCCAAGGTTCACGCAACGGGTGCAACGACGGCGACTGACAGTATTGCCAGGATTCGACTACTCTTATTTAAACACTCGATCTCGCTTGCGAACGTCGTTTGCCCGCTTAAACGCGATTTTGGCAAGCGCGGTCACGGCTGGCGGCGGCGCATTTGCGACATCGTAGTTGACGCGGAGACCGATGCCGCACGCCGCTTCAATGTCGTCATGCTGTCGGCGAGACCCGGAGCACAGAAGGAAAGTACGGCGCAACTCAAGGAGCGAACGATGAAGTTCTATGCGCACGAGTACAAAGGGCAACTGGAAGTGTTTAGCTTCGACGGCGTTTATAGGATTCGCATAACCCGGTTGTGCGGCGCGGCAAAAGAAGCGTTCGCCGATACCGTCCAGTTATGGATAAGTGACGGGGTATCAGCAGACGAAGCCATCGCCAGAGAGGCCGAGTCGTTGGCCCGGTTAATAAAGGAATACTAGAAAACAAGATGCCGCAGTGGACCGCTTGCGCTGCGGTAACGGCAAGGGGGCGCTGAGTGGAAACACCGTAGCCTATTGTGCATTTTCGTTGAAATCGTCATTGCTGTGGCCGTGGTTGTGCTCCTGCTCTTCCCCCGACTCGAACCTGGAGTTTCCTTTGTCGTCGACACAGATTTTCTTTTCGGACTTCCTGATCTGAGCATTGTTTTTGTCCGTGACTTTATTCACAAAATCGACCACGTCACAGTTCGCGGAGCCGGAACTCCCGGTGGCCCCAGAGCCCGATCCCCCGGAAGTTCCGCTCCCGGACCCTCCAGAACTCCCGCTCCCGGTTCCTCCCGGGTTCCCGGTGCCGGATTCGACGACGTAGGTATCCTCGACATTGCCGACCACCGTCTGTTGGGTCGTATCTGAGAACTCAGTGCCGGTGCCGAGCACACCCGAACTTCCCACCGGCGCAGAGGCTGGAATGGGATTGACCTGGGTGATCACATCGACTGAACCATCATCATTGATCTGCCCGACTTCAGCCGCCGTATTGGGATCGGTGAAGATCGTTTTTGTCTCGGTGACGGTAGTGGTGGTGCCGCTCTCAACCACGGTGTCGGTGATGGTTTCGGTGGTCTGGAAAACAGTAGCACCATTAAACGTCGCCGCTACAGGCGTCGAGTCTGCGAGCGTCCCCGATCCGGTGACGGGCACGTTGTCGATCGTGCCAGAGACGGAGAAACTCGCCGTGCCGCCATGATCGACCTCATTGGCAATGGCGGCCTGCAACGGCACCGAAACAGGTTGTGCGGATGTTGTATTCGCATTGTTACTACCGCCTCCACAGCTGCCGAGCAGCATCGCGGCAGCCACGGCCACCAGGGCGCGTCGCGTGGGCAACGCCCGCTGCGTTGCAAGGGAAACGGCGCGTGCAGTTGCGAGAGAATGACGTTTCATAACGAACTCCCCAGTGGCCATTCGGGATTCATTTCGATTGAAACGGTGGTGCGACTTCCAAATTAGCGGGCTGGACGCGTTCGCACTATCGGACCAAGGGCTGATACGTGTACAAAGCGTGTACAAAGCGTTTGCGGTTCGGCTGGGGCAAACGTGTGCTGCGAAAAACGGTCATCCCGCTTTGCGGCTTGAGTTCGCGGGTGCCCAACGGCAGGGATGACGTGCTATGGCCCGGACTCCCGTTCGCCAGGATTTTCGGGCGAAGTTGGCTTCGATCGCTCAAAGGGCAGGACGACGACGACTCTTAGCATCTTCCACCCATAATTTTCGTTAACATTCTGGACCGCGTCCGAATAGGAACTCCGGCTGTAGGCGAACTGGACGCCCACGGTCACTCCGTTGTTGAAGATGCGGCGTGCCGTCACGCCGAGTTCGGCCGTCGGCTTTTCAATATCGCCGTTGATCCATTCGTGACCCAGGCGGGCGTAGGCGAAGACCCGCCAGTTCTCCCATGCGCTCCGCAACCGCAGTCCGGCTTCCGCCTTGCGATAGGTCTCGGGATTGAAATACAACTGCTCGGGCTGGCCATGTCCGTCAAAGCCCTGCGCCTTCAACTCGGCACTGAGTCCGCTCCTGGGGAGAAGGCTGTAGACGAGCCAGGCACGGCCCCCTATCTGCTGATTCCCGTCCGTAAAACGACGCACGGTTGGCATCGCGATCATGGTCAGCCGGTCGGTAAGCGCGTAGTCGAAGCTGGCCGCCAGGAAATTGGAAAGGATGCCGCGATCCAGTGCCGGCATGCTCTCCACTGCGTCCCGGTTGGCGATCAGCTCGACTCCAGCCCGTTCCCCAAAGCGCAAGTTCCATACGGCTTCGCCGTGCCATTGAGGATGCGCGGTATTCGCTGTCACCGCCAATCGTCCGGTAATCCCTTCGGCCGTAAGCCGGTTGACTCGTCGGCCTTGCACCACGACCGAATCCACGATGCGGGTCCAATCCTGCTGGCGGAACTCGTCGCGTGATCCACCCAGGCTGACAAACTCAAAGGAGGAGGCATAGTGAAGCATCGCCCCCAACCGAAGCGAATCCCGCTCGAAGCCGGTCGTATCTCGCGTGCCGACATAGTCGGCCGTAACGCCGTTAAACACATATTCATCCGGCAATTCGAACTGGTCCGGGATTTGCCCGGGCGGACGGATATCGGCGCCGTCGTCGGAAGCCGCCGCACTGGTGGCCAGCACCAGGAGCAGTCCGGGCAAGAAGCGCCGGCCCATCATTTGGTGCCCCAGGTCTTCTCTCGCCCGAACAGTTCGGCCATGTAGCCTCGCAGGCTCGCCGGATGGTTGACGAGGCCATAGGCGAGCGTGTAGGCGACGAGGGCCAACGGATCCCAGGCAATCTTGAAGCCCAATTGCCGGAATACCTTCGCAGTCGTCCGATACATCACGAAGCCAATGAAGGCGGCTGAGGGCAGCAGTGTGAGTGTGAAAGGGCCCACCAGCCAGTATTGACCGAATAGCGCGAGAATCAGTCCGGGCACAAACGCGATCGTGAAGACCAGGTCCTGCCACGGGAACAGGAGATTCCATCCGACCAGGAACGTGGTGATGCGGCGCCGCCGCAGTATGTCCGGGTGGTGACGGAAGGCCTCGATCATGCCTCGGGCCCACCGGGCACGCTGGCGTACCAATCCACCGAACGTCTCCGGGACATTCGTAAAGCACAGCGCGCGCTCTGCGTAGCCGACATCGTATCCGCGCGACAGCATCGCCCATGTCACGACAATGTCCTCCCCGATGCTCTGCGGCCACCCGCCCAGTTCCCGCAACAGGTCGGTACGGTACAGCGACAACGCACCCTGGGCGACCAGCGTTCCGCCGTAGGCCGCTTGTGCGCGCTTCGTCGCTGCAATGCCATGCAGGTAATCCCAGTACTGGAGACGGGCCGACCATGTGTTTTCGCCATTGCCCACGAAGACGGCCCCGGCAACGGCCGCAGTGTTCGGCTGGCCATTGATGTATTCCAGCACCAGATAGCGGAGCGCGTCGGCATGTAGCCAGCTGTCGGCATCGAGCGTGACTACCAGAGCGTCGGGGGCAACAGCCAGTCCGCGGTTGAGCGCTGCAGCCTTGCCGCCGTTCTTTGCCAGTTGAATGATTTCAGTCTCTGGAAACAGCTCGCGAACGATGACCGGGGTGGAGTCGCGAGATCCATCGTCGATGACAATGACATGGATCGGCGCTGGGTACCGCTGGGCCCGCAGGGATCGCAGCGTGCTGGCGATATGGCCGGCCTCGTTATACGCGGCGATGAGGATCGTCAGGGCCGGGTAGTGCATCGGCTGGCGGTAGTGTCCGGCCGGACGCAGCAGGAGGCTTGTGGTTTGAAAAGCATTCATGAACCCGGGGGCCAGCGCAATGCCGCCGATGATCAGCCCGGCCGGAACCCAGCCGACCCGTCCCGCCAGCTCGCCCATCCAGGGCAACGCCAGCCAGAGGGAAAGGCCCAGCCATACGCTGGCGACGGCCAGGGCGCAAACAAAGCCCCAAATACCGAGCGATCCCGGGTTGGTGCCGAATGGGCGCGGCGAGCCCGGATCAAGGGAAGTAAGGTCGACGGGTTGCCCTTCAAGCATATCGCCCCCAGCGGATCGAAGTTCCTTGTTCGGCATCCCGGTTGTCTGAGCCCCTGTCACGGGCAGTCAACTCGTGTGACTAATCATAGGTTCTTCGCCGGCATCAGCAAGTCAATGTGCGCGACCATGGGCCCGCCAGGACAGACTGCCCGACTGCGCCGTAAGCCAGGGCTGCTTGACGAAGTCAACCTCGATAATTTCGTGTCCTCACAATCTCTCCACCGGTGTTTCACAACGTATTGCTCGACGCGCTCCTTTTCGTTCAGAGGCACTCGCCTTGAACCATCCGACGATGGCTACGCGCGTTTCGGAGTACGCTTGCGGCGCGCGCGCGCGCGCTGCTGGAGGAATGCAGCATGCGCTTCGCCGAGCGCGATCATGGCTTCGGTGAGTTGTTCCATGTGCGTTTCCATTGTTCTCTTGTCGCCGGACTGCAAGGAAACAAAGGCACCATCAAAGCCAAGCATGCCGAAGTGAGCGAGATGGTCGGCGACTCTTGACGCCAGAGGCTCGCCCAGGACGCTGAAAGCGTCACGGATCTGCTCCCGCATAAAGTGGCGGCCTTCATTGCGAACTTTGATAACCGTCTGCAGGGTTTCGGGTTCGGCAGCCTCGTTGCTCATGACCATGATGAACAGCAGGCGCAGGAAGTTCTCGCGGTTCTCAAACACCTCGCCCGCCTTTTTCAGGTACCAGCCCAGACGTTCACGCGGGGTGCCACCTTGCGGTGGATGACGGTGGGCTTCCTGCATGGCCGCGAAAAAGCCATGGGCACCCTGGGCCATCACTTCGGCGAGTAGTCCCGCCTTCGAGCCAAAGTGATGGTAAATCGCGCTCTTCGGGATTCCCGTCGCGTTGACCAGGGCAGACATCGAAGTGCCGGCGTAGCCATAGGCGGACATCACACGGGAAGCCGCGTCGAGGATTTCCTGGCGCGAGCGCTGACCACGCCGATTGCTTGTTCTCAGCGGTTTGTCCATCAAACGATGATACCCCCTTGAGTATTGAACCAAACGGTACATTCATCATGGCTTGCCCTGGTATTGCTTTTTGGACCTGTCGGTACACTCTTCATGGTGGGTAAGAGCGGTCAGTTCATGAACCGGGACGTCGGAGAACCATGGGGATCGGAATGCTCACTGTGACTGACTCGATGGCACCCCCTACGGTGTCCGCGTTGCGTGGGTGGCTAAAACAAATGACACCGGCTGGCCTGCGGTACACGGGGAAACCAGAGATGCGGCAGGGCACCCAGACCTTATCAAATCCACGTGGTCGCCTGGCGCAGAGCCTGCGCAGCATTCTTGAAGTGGTGCCTGCGACTGCGCTGTTGCTCGATAAATCGAACAACGTTATCTGGGCAAACGGAAGGGCAACCCTGGTGCTCGGTTATGCACTCGACGAAATGACGGGCGTGCCCATTGAGGCGTTCGTCGTTCCCTCGCCCAGGGACAGTCGTCCGATTTCATTTGCCGGAGTGAGGGGCGCGCAAAGCTCGCCCCAAAGCATGACGTGGGCGGCCGTCGCACATACAAAGAGCGGTGCAGATCTCCAGGCTCAGGTCACCATGTCTGCTTCGCTGCCAATCGGACCAGAGCCGCAAGTGGTGGTCGTCATCGAGCTGCAGAACGGGGATGCAACGGATGTGCCGGCACCCGGCGACCTGCAAGGCATCCCGCATCGCACGAGCGCATCGGAACTCGGGGAAATGGCTGCCGCACTGGGCCATGAAGTCGACCAGCCGCTCACGGCCATTCTCAGCAACGCCCAGGCGGCGCAGCGGTTTCTCGCGCAGACCCCGCCGGCCATCGGCGACCTGAGTGAACTGCTAGCGGAGGTCATTGCCGATAGCGCGCGTGCGCACGCAATTATCCGCAGGATGCGCCAGGCAGCCCGAGGCGAGACCACCGGGACGACCCCGATTGCCGTGGGCAGCCTCGTGCACGACGTCATTCGACTGCTGCGTCGCGAGACGCAGGCGTGCGGCGCGACGGTTTGCGCACGGATTGAAGATGGCTTGCCACAGTTGCGCGGCGATGTCGTTCAACTTCAGCAGGTGCTCGTCAACCTGCTGCTCAACGCGCTCGATGCCGTACACGACTGCCGCGCAGAGCATCGCAGGATTCGCGTCGCAGTTCGCGCCACTGAAGATCGGAGCAAGGTGTGCCTCGCCGTGAGCGACCAGGGCCCGGGCGTCGAGGGCGACCGTCTCGCGGCGCTGTTCACGCCCTTCGTCACCTCCAAGCCGCAAGGGCTCGGCCTTGGACTTACCATCAGCCGGACCATCGTCATGGCGCACGGCGGCCAGCTATGGGCCGAGCACAATGCCGACCGCGGCCTGACGTTCCATATCGAACTTCCCGTGCATTCAAGATCCTGAAAACGCGCACGCGTAAATGACCGAGAACCCACCCAGGCCTCTCGTGTTCGTCCTCGACGACGACGAGCATGTACGCAACGCCCTGTGTCGTGTGCTGCGATCGGGCGGATACACGGTGCAGGACTACGGGTGTGCAAGCGCTTTCATGCAGGGTGCTGACCTGACGAGTGCGCCCGCCTGCCTGCTGCTCGATCTGCAGCTGCCCGATTTCAGCGGGATCGAGCTGCAGCGGCGACTTGACGGCATCGTGCCGATCGTATTTATTTCCGCGCAAGGCGGCATGAACACGGCGGTGGAAGCGATGAAAGCCGGGGCGACGGATTTTCTGACGAAACCGGTCGATGCCGCCGTGCTGATCGAGGTCACAGCCGGGGCGCTCGCGCGTGCGCAACGTCTGTTCGCGCAGCGATTGCATCGCGCGGAGGTTCAGCGCCGCATTGACAGCCTGACGCCGCGTGAGCGTGAGGTGATGGCCCTGATAGTGAGGGGCCGGCTGAACAAACTCGTGGCCGATGAGCTTGGGGCGGCAGAGAAGACAGTCAAGATTCATCGAGCGCGGGTGATGGAGAAAATGAAGGTAACTTCGCTTGCGGAGTTGGTACACCTGCTTGTCGCAAGTGGTCTCGACATGCCGGGGCTGCGTCCGTGAACCTGGCGTTCCGTAGCGCTGCACCATTACCGGCAAGGATTGACGAGTGCCCCGTGTTGTTGAGCGCGCACCCATCGGACAACGGTCCGATATCAATGCCGGCGTCGTACCCTTTATCTAAAAGCCAGGACTTCCACCAACAGTTCATCGCCATGAAAAAACTCCTTGCGGCTGTCTTGAGCGTGATCCATGCAATCTGTGAGAAAAGCGCCTCGCGGCGCGGCCGTTTCCAGCAAGTCAACCTGCTGCCCCAGCCGGCAGTCGTGTCGCGACATACGGCGCGAATGCCGGGCAGCACGCGCAGGGTTCGTGTTCATGGAGAGCGCTGATGGCCCAGGCGAGCATTGATCACGCGATCGCGTGTCGCGACACGATCCGGGAAAAGGCTTTTGAACTCGCCGAAAGCGGCACTTTCTCTGACTGGGCGGCGGTCAAGCTGGCGCTTGCCGCGACGTCTGATGCGGGGCACCTGCAGCATGTCTTCGCCAGTCCGTTCTGCCGCCTCGATCTCGATCAGCGCTGTCGTGCGGCTCGAACGGGTGGCCCGCTTCGCGATATCGCCCTCGGTAGTACGAGTGGCGCAGATCCTTTACCAGGCAGCCGACAGCGACGGCGCAAATCGAACCCGGCGCGGAAAGACGCGGAGTTGGCGGGGCTTGCGCGCGAGATTGCCGCGGTGCTGGGCGACGGCAACGCACGCACAGCGGCCCAGGTGGCGCAGCAGCTTGGGGCTGAAGCGCGGAATGTGCGGCGAGCGCTGCGCGCCATGCTGGCCAATGGCGAGGTCCATATTGCGGGGCGTGATGCGCGAGCCGAAGGTGGTGCCGCGGCGCGGCTGTTCCGTCCCGGACGAGCGGCCGACCGCGGGGGCAGCGCAGCCGACAACGCGGCGCGGGTATGGCCCAGGCCAGACCCCGTCGTCCTGCACGCCATGGATGCGTTCGCGCGTCACGCCTGATTTGCGCATACTGTCCGGACCATCGCCCTGCTGGAGAAAACCAGATGAGGAACCGGTATCCCGCAATCATTCTCCCGGGGTCCATGTTGCGCTACGCATGGGAGCTTGCCGACGCGGGGGCATACGCAGACTGGAAAGTGATCTCGAGTTCATTGAGCCAACGATACGGTGAGCATCGCATCACCCGGTTGCCGACTGCTGCCCGATGCAGTCGGCTGTAGTCGACCCTCCGCGGACGATCGAACGGCCAGAGATCCGATGACGGTGATCGGAGTTAAGCCGTCGCTCGATATATCAACTCACGGACAAAACCTCGGCCTTGGTCGGCATTCGTCCGGACTAACACAGCGGCTCGTGCGACTGTCGATTGCTCGGACTTGAGGCGGCACGAACGGGAGTTAGCCGCGTGATTTCTAATGCCAGGTGGTGGCCCGCCGGATAATCGAGCAGGCACAGCCAACTGAAATGCGATGCTGACGCAACGGATCTGCTCGACCCAACACTGCGCGGACACACTGGGAAACTCGTTTCGTGAAATGACGTTTTCGGCTGCATACGGAAGAAAAAGATGAAGCCGAAACGGCGCCAACAACGGCGACCATCCATTAACCGCGTTTCACGGCGGCGCGCACGAACGCAACAAAGCGCGCCGTAACCGGATCTTCCCGCGTGGAAGGCCATGCGAGTCCCACGCGCCACTTCGCGTCTTTGCCATGAAGCGGCAATACCGTAGCATCACGCAGCAGGTGTTGTGCGCGAGAGGGAATGAACGCAATGCCCACCCCCGCCGCGACCGACGTAAGGACCGACTGAATGTCTTCGGCCCGCTGCGTCACATTCGGCACAAAACGATGCTTGACACACCATTGGTCGATCTGTGCAGCGAGTCCCGGCCCGCGTGAACGCAACAGCGAAATAAAGCCGATTTCATTGAGCGCGCCGAGATCCGCCGGAAGGCGTGTGTACCGAAGCTGTGGCGGTAATGCAAGCGCAAGTCCTTCGTCTAAAACTTTGAACGATGACAGACCATCCCAGGTTGGCAAGCGAAGGAAACCGGCATCCAGCTTACCCGCCAGAAGACGGCGAGCTTGCTCTGCGGAAGAAAGGTCGCTCAGAGTGACAGTGACGGCAGGATTCTGCTTTCGAAAATCAGCGATGAGCCGCGGCACAATCGTCAGAACGGACAGACACATCCCGAGGCGCAGATGGCCATGCCGGCCGCTGCTTGCTTCTCGCGCACGCAACAGGATTTCATCAGCGTCACGTACGAGCGCCTGCGCATCGGCCAGGAAAATCTCGCCAAATGGCGTCAGCTGCGCACCATGCCGGCCGCGTTCGAACAGTCTGCCACCGAGGCTCGCCTCCAATGCGCCGATCTGCTTGCTGAGCGTCGGCTGGCTCATATGCAGCGCATCCGCCGCACGACTGAAATGGCGCAGCTCGGTAACCGTCAGAAACGTCCTCAGTAATTTCAGTTCCATTCGAAAATGTAATCATGAAGGTAAGAACATTCATTTTACTGATCGATGGGTAAAGAGTTCAATACGGAGGTGCCCCTTTCGAAAATCATCCGCAATGCCAATCCGAAACTTGATGACTGACCGCCTCCACACGGCCCTTGAAACTGACGACATCGGCAAAATGGCAGTCGACAGCGAAGCCGAGAAAAACAAGGTCGACAACTCCGATTCGCGTAAAGGGCGGAGCCGCCGTTTTCGCTACCCCGACGTGACGCACGAGACGCATCTTCGCGCAGCGACAGGTGCGATCGCCGTAAGCTTCGCTGTTGTCTCCCGGAGGCACTGGCCGCGCTGAGTATGGTTGTGCCGCCGTCGCCGTCATTTCGCGAACACGTTTGGCATGCCCGAGCCGTTCCTCTGGCTAGTCCGCGAGATCCGCATGAGGACCGATAAGACCGATGTCGGACATGAAGTCGGAAACGGCCGTTCAAATGTCTGTCAGAGCACGACGGCGAACGAGCGTAGATGGCCGACACCAGCCCACGATCCTCACGGCCCATCCAGTGCAGCAGGAAGAAGGACGATGTTCTTCCTGGCAGACCTGCGCTACCTCTTGTGGCGCCTGGGCTGACTCCATGCCCCCGGTCTCACAGCACGTCACATCGTTCCGCTGCCGCTGCCAGTAGTGCCAGTGCCGGAAGAGGGTGCGGACGTCGCTGTAAGCGGATGGGCGAGACCCGCCGCGGAGAGCAGCGCGACAGCGGTCTGATCGGGCATGCCATTGGCGTCGATGGCCCCTGCCGCCGCCAGCGCGGCCAGATCGCTGTCGACACCTGCCTGGCCAACCGTAAAGGATGTCGTTAGAAACGCCGGCGCCGCCAGCGTGAGCGAATAGCGCTGCTGCAGATTCGTGACGACTGCCGATTGCGCGGCCTGCACGTCGGCCTGGTTTGCCAGCACCTGCTGGTACTGTGAGTTGGTCGGAAAGCCCGCTATCAGACCGCTCTCGCTCGTGCCGAGTTGCGAAGCGATGTAGACGAGCATCAGTTCGGTCTCTGGTGTCGTATTGAAGGTGCCGCCGGCGAATGCCAGCGAATGCAGGCTCGTGCCACCAGACACCGCGGTGAGGATGCAGGGAGGCGTGGCATTGAACGAGATCGAGTAGCGTCCGCCGCCGTCGGACAGCGTGGAGCCCGAGCCCTGCACACAACTGAAGCTGACCGTCGCGCTGGCGAGCGCACTGCCGGTGGCGGCCGTGCCGGATATGGCGATGGTTGGCGTCGCGCTTGCGCCACCGCACCCGTTGAGGCCGATGCAGACGCTTCCGCCGCACGCCGCGAGCGTTGCGAGGGAAGCCACGCAAATTGCAGCCCGCGCCGGGCGAACGAAACACGCGTAGTGAGTGTTCATGGTTGCCTGCCGTAGACAGATCGGGATGGGGCAGTCGGTTCCATGGGACGGACCGACGCTACGTACAAGTTTAGCGCCCCGCTCATCGAAACCGTTCCAGACGTCGATCACACTCGCCGGCGCGGCGAACGTGACAATGGTCCTGGGGGGCAGGGCGCACCTGCGACAATAACGCCAGGCCTCGCAAGACGCGGCCGGAACGATAATCAGGCGGACGGAGCGTGCGCCCCGAGGAGACCGCGATGAATCCCACCCCTGCCTGCACACTCGCCTCCATGGAGGCGGCCGGCGTCCTGAACGCTATCCAGCTCGCCCAGCTTGACGCCGCGATCCGCGCGCGCGCCAACATCGTCGTGTGCGGTTCGACCGACTCAGGCATGCGCGCCCTCATGCGCTCTCTCGTGTCCTGCGCGGTTGGCTCGCCTCCCACGGCGATGCGCAGCGGCCGTACCGTCGTCCTTACGCGTCGCGCTGACGACTATCCGTTGCCGCACGAGACCGTGCGGATAGCGCCAGGTCACTGCGTCAGCGCGTTCGTCGAAGCCTTGCATATCGCCCAGAAGATGACACCCGAGCGGCTCGTGATCGACGAGGTCCTCGCCGGTTCGGAGACGGTCTACGCGCTCAAGGCGCTCTACCGGGGGCGTGGCGGCCTGGTGATGGTGCATGGCGAAGGGGGCGATGCCCTCGAGCGTCTGACCTCCCTCATCGGGCAGGACGTGATTGCCGGCGCGGATCCAGGTATTGCGAGTCTCCTCGTTGGCGAGAACATCGACATCGTCGTCGCCATGAATCCACGCGCGCGACACCGCGACCGCTCAACGGCCATCACGATCCACCGGGCCGCGGATCTCGCGCGTGCTCGCGCCCGCGAGCGCGCGAGCACCCGGGCAAGGGTCCTCGCCCATCATTAATCGGCGGGGTCGAGGTGTCGCACCAGAAACGCTGTCTGGTCGGCAACCGCGCGCTCCCATAGCGGTCCGCTGTAGAGACCGAAGTGATCACATGGATAGACCTTCACTTCCGATGAGGGCGTGCGCGTCGCTGCTGCATGCGCGAGTTTCGCCGGCGCCAGCCGTTGGTCCTGTTCGCCAATGCAGTAAAGCGTTGGGCACAGGATCCGGTGCACGCCCTTGATGGGCCGGTAGGTGCCATAGGTCAGCGCGATTCGGGCGGCCACCTTGTTGACCCAGGTGGTCTTCGCGGGCGAGACCTCGTTGAACCACGGCAGGGCCTCATGCGTGGCCATCGCGGCAAGCGAGCCGGGCGCGCCAGCCGCCGCGATGTAGAAGGGCGACAGGCCCAGCAGCGAGCGCGCCACATCGTAGACGCCAGCCAGCGTCAGACGCGTGAGGTGAGCGAGGCCAAGAGGCGGCAGATTGCGCAGCCCGTCGCAGGTGGGCACCTGCGCGATGACAGCGGCAATGGCCAGGTCGCGCGCCGCGAGCGACAGCACATGACCGCCGCTCAGCGACGAGCCAAAGAGCGCGATGCGCTCGGGGTCGACATCGGGAAGCGTACGCGCACAGGCGATCGCAGCTTTCCAGTCCTGAAGCTGCCGCCCGATGCTCAGCAACTGGCGCGGCGCACCGTCACTGTCGCCGAAGTGGCGGTAGTCGAACAGCAGCACGGCCATACCCGCATCGCAATAGCGCTCGGCATACGCGTCGAGCCGTTGTTCGCGAACCCCTGAAAACCCGTGCGCCATGACGACACACGGCACCGTGTGACCCGTGCTTCGCGGGCGATAGTACCAGGCAGCGCAACGCGTGTTGTGCGACGAGAATTCGACATCGGTGCGCATCGTTCCCCCTGAAGTCGTATTTTGGTTCCGCGATCGGCATGATGCCGTCGGGTTCGATCTGCGCCACGTCGCGTCTGTGAAGTCCTGCGTCTAGCGGTGGCGAGGCATCTTCCCCCCGGGCCTTCAGGCAGCGCGCCATGGCGCCCGGAGTCAACGAGGCTACGCCTGTCCGCCATGCCGGATTTGCGAAAGCGCGCCATTTCGCGGGGCTCGAGCCTGGTGTTTTCTCGCGTTGACCCGGCGTACGAATCATCCCGTCGTCCCGCTCATTGCAGTATTTTTTAAAAACTTGCTGCAATCCATCACGGCCCGCGGCGTGCGCTCATGCACCGATGCGCACGTTGCACTTCGCGGCGATCTCCAGCAGCTTCGGGACATCGGGCGGCCCGGGCGGCACCTCGGCATCGATCGTCGTGAAAAGCGCTGACGCGGTGCCCGTGTGTCCCGTCACCGAGAGCATCTCGCAGCCGTCAACGCCCATCGTGAAGCTGTGGACTGCGCCCGCCGGCACATGAACGAGGGTGCCCGGCGTGGCAGTGGTGGTCACGCCGTTGCAGCTGATCTCGACGCTGCCCTTGATGACGTAAAACGACTCGTCCCAGTCGTGGCTGTGCGGCGGCGGGCCACTACCTTCGGGGCCTTGCTGAAGGAAGATTTCGTAGCCTTGCGTCGCTTCACGCGAAGCCAGCACGGTGATTTTTTCACCGAGGACATTGAGCGCGCGCGCGTACTCGCCCGGCGTCACCACAAACGGTTGCGGATCCATGGCTGGTGTCTCCTTCGGGGTGCGAACCGTTGGGCGTGTGACGGGCGCGCCGCCAGCCGCCCCGGCTCCCTATGATGAGAGGAATGATCGTTGATCCGGCCGCTGCGCCCTGGCCAGGAACGATGCACGGCGCATCGCCGGCCGGTACAGGGTAGGCGCGGGCTCAGCCGTGCGTATGTGGTCTAACGCACAGAGGGCGCGCGTGTCGCCCGGAGGCGAGCGGGCTGCATCGTGAAGTCCTCCGCTCTGCATCGACCCGACTACCCATTTGGGTGGTGCGCGCCGCCTGTCGTTCTGTCATTGTGAACCCGCAAACGGCAGGAGACTTGAAATGGAAACCACATCGTCGAGCGGAAATCCTTTGATGGATCTATCGGACAATCTGGCAGACATTGCCGGGCGAGTCGGGCAGAGCGTCGTGGCAATACATGGCCGGCATCGCATGCCGTCAAGTGGGGTAATCTGGCGCCACGGCGTCGTCGTGACGGCTGCACATACGATCAGGCGTGAGGACGGGATCGAAGTCACGTTGACCGACGGCCGTACGGTTGCCGCCGTCCTCGCAGGGCTGGATCTGGGCACCGACGTCGCCGTGCTGAAAGTGGACGGCGTGGACCTGGGCCCCGTCGAGTCTGGCGATGCCCGCTCGCTGAAGCCGGGTCATCTGGCGCTCGCCGTCGCGCGTACGGACGCGCTCGGCATCAGCACGGATTTTGGCGTGATCGGCGGCACAGGGGGCGCCTGGCGCACGTGGAGAGGTGGCCAACTCGACGCGTTCGTGCGACTGGACGGCGGTCTGCGCCCAGGTTTCTCCGGGGCGGCCCTCGCGGATATGCGCGGGCAGGTCGTGGGCATCTGCACGTCGGCACTGATGCGCGGCGCCGGTATGGTGATTCCCGGGACGACCGTGGAGCGCGTCACCGATGAACTGCTGGCTAAAGGACACGTGTCGCGGGGCTATCTTGGCGTCGGCACGCAGCAGGTCAGCCTGCTGAACGCGTGGGTGAGCAAAATGAACCTGTCGTTCAGTAGCGGATTGCTGATCAGTTCGCTCGCGCCGGGCGGTCCTGCGGAACAGGCGGGGGTGCTCATCGGCGATGTGCTGATCGAACTGGACGGCAAACCTTGCCGCGACGTCGACGACCTGCATGCCGCTCTGGGCTCGGCAAGCATTGGACAGCAGTTTCAAATCACGCTGATCCGAGGTGGCGAACGCCACGCGTGTTCGGTGACAGTGGGCGAACGCCCTCAACGGAATTTGTGCAGGTGAGGTCCGGAAAGCGGCGAAATGTCGAATGGGCAGAGGGTACGCATGGGGGCGGTGCGGGTCGCGGTGATCGCGGCATCGTTGCAGGTGCGCGCAAGCCTGCAAACGATAGTCGAGGCGCACCCGGCACTCGGGTTCGTGGGTAGCGCAGCCGACGCCGACACGCTCGCCGAAACCCTCGCCGGTTCGGTGCCGGATGTGGTCCTGACCGACAACGAACCGGATGCGGGCGACACGCTCAAGACGCTATTCGAACTCGGGCACGGGCCACCGGCGCTCGTCCTGTTGCTCGACGACCCGGATAGCGACTGGATCCTTGACGCGATGCCAGCCGATGCCTCGGCGATCCTGTCGCGCAACGCGATGCCAGCCGAAATCGTCGCGGCTATCGAAGCCGTCGCCGCGGGCCTGTGCGTGCTGCCGCCCGACATCCTCGCAAGGCTGCTGGCCGCACGAAAACCATTGCGTCAGACGTCACCCGGCGCACCTCTCGAAGCCTTGACGCTACGGGAGATCGAAGTGCTGGCGATGCTGGCCGACGGACTCGGCAACAAGGAGATCGCGCGGCAACTCGACATCTCGGACAACACGGTGAAATCCCATCTCTCCTCGATCTTCGGCAAACTCGGCGCGACCAATCGCACCGAAGCGGTGATGCTCGGCATGCGGCACGGATTCATCATGGTGTAGACCGACCTTCGGAGAGAGAACGCTATCTGGCTCAGTGACCGCTCTTCCATTCCATCTTCTGCACGGTGATGCCAGGCTGATTGGCGAGCGCTTCCCATTCGGGCAAGAACTTGAATCCATGTCGGCGATAGAGACCCACAGCGCGGGTGTTGTCTGGCGAGACTTTCAACACGATTCGCCGATGTCCGCGTCCAATCGCGCGCGCCTGGATTGCATCGACCAGGCGACCTGCAATTCCCATCCCCCGGCACGTCGGGTGAACCCACATGGCGATCAGGTTGTATTCGCGTGAGCGATTGATGGCGTCGCCGATAAGACCGACTGCTTGCCCTTGCTCCATGGCGATCAGATATTGCGGTTGCGTCCGGTCCGAAGCACAGTCGCGCCATTGCTGCTCGCTATACGCGGCCGCAGTGGCGTAGTTCAGGCCGAAAGCCGTTGGGCTGTCAAGCAGCGCGGCAAGGAGGACCGTCTTCAAGATTTGCCAGTCTTCTTCCGTGGCTGGGCGAACCAGAACAGGGCTCGACTCTGTGGCCATAAGGGTTCCCGGGAGTGAGAGAGTGAGAGGGATCGCAAGCAACCTGGCTCACTCACGCAGCCTCGCGCATTGCCTTCGCATGAGTCGAGTCCCGTTTGGGCGGCGCGCCAAACATCCGCGCATATTCCCGGCTGAATTGCGAGGGGCTTTCGTATCCCACCTCGAATGCCGCGGCCTGGACGCTCAGCGCCTGCGAGAGCAGGAGTCTGCGAGCTTCCAGCAGCCGCAACTGCTTCTGGTATTGAAGAGGGGGAAGCCCGGTTAGCGCCTTGAATTGCCGATGGAACGCCGACGGACTGAGCTGCGCCACTTCAGCCAGCTCTTCGACTCGCACTGGCTGTGCAAACCGCGTCCTCAAGTTTTCCACTGCGCGCAGCAGGCCGTGAGACGGGTTTTCGTTCGACGCCAGTCTTGCGATTGCGGGGCCGTTCGGGCCGCTCAGCAGCCAATAGCAAATCTCGCGCATGACCATGGGGTACAGCATGCCGATGGCTTCAGGCGTATCGAGCAGGCGTACGACGCGCAGCGCGCAATCGGCCAGCGGGCCGTCGAAGTTCGCGACGAATACGCCGTGACTGGCGTCTCCCGCCGGTACCGG
>DATBXG010000304.1:0-2954 GCA_036514415.1 Paraburkholderia sp. | reverse complement strand
ATCGTCATGCCTTCGCCGCCCGCGCGCGGTCCGCTCACGGGCGAATACGACACGACCTGCGCATGCGAATAGACGACCCTGCGTGCGAGGTCTTCTTCGCCGTGATCCTTACGCGTCAACACAGCCGATGCGAGCAGCAGCTTGAACGTGCTGCACATCGGAAAGCGCTCGTGCATGCGCCGGCCCCGGACGTGACCGCTCGCGGTGTCGAGCATCGCCACGCCGAGCCGCCCGCCCACCTCCGCCTCGATGGCAGCGAGCTGCTTTTCGAGCGCATCGGCGCGTGCCGCGCCCGCACCGAACGCCTGAGATGCAACCCCAGCTATCGCTCCGCCCAACACTGTCATCGTGAATCTACGTCGCGTGATCATGGCTTCTCCCTTAATATGCGACACTATCGCGTATTCGTCACACGCTGACAAACGATGATAAATTGCGCGCAGCCCCAGCAAAACTTATGGCTCCATCATGCGACCGAATCTACCTCTCAATGCCTTGCGCGCCTTCGAATCTTCGGCTCGGCACTTGAGCTTCACGCGCGCGGCGAACGAGCTGAACGTCACCCAGGCGGCGGTGAGCCAGCAGGTCAGAATGCTTGAAGAGCGTCTTGGCGCGACGCTCTTCAAGCGCCTGCCGCGCGGCCTCGCGATCACGGACGAAGGCCTCGCGCTGCGCCCCGTGCTCACCGATGCGTTCGACCGCATCGAGGCCGTGCTGCGGCAGTTCGAGGGCGGCCACTTTCACGAGGTGCTGACTGTGGGAGCCGTGGGGACCTTCGCGGTGGGCTGGCTGATGCCGCGCCTGAAGTCCTTTCACGACGCGCATCCGTTCGTCGAGTTGCGCATCATGACGAACAACAATCTGGTCGATCTCGCCGGAGAAGGCCTCGACTTCGCCATACGATTCGGCGACGGCACCTGGCCGGGCTCGCGCGCCACGAAGCTGTTCGACGCGCCGCTTTGCGCGCTCTGCGCGCCCGATATCGCGCAGCGTCTGCACACGAGCGCCGATGTCGCCCACGAAAAGCTGCTGCGCTCGTATCGCGCGGACGACTGGACACTCTGGTTCGAAGCCGCCGGGCTCGCGCCGCGCCCGGTGCGCGGGCCGGTGTTCGATTCGTCGCGGCTCATGGTGGAAGCGGCGATGCAAGGCGCAGGCATCGCGCTCGCCCCTGCATCGATGTTCGAACGCGATCTCGCCGCGGGCCGCCTCGTGCGGCCATTCGATATCGAGGTGCAGGCGGGCAGCTACTGGCTCACATCGCAAAAGGGAAAAGCCGCGACACCGGCCATGCGCGCGTTCAATCAATGGATCGTGAAGGAAGCCGGCGGCGGCGAGGATTCGTGAATCCGGCCGACAAGTTCACTCAGGCATCCGAAGCAATTACGGAGCGCGCGTGCTGAGCCGCTGCGCTGCGCATCTTCGCGGGGTACGTTCAAAGCGAAACAGCGAGGCGCGTGGCCTGATCGATGGCGCGCAATGCGTCGAGTTCGGCGGCGACATCGGCGCCGCCTATCACCAGCGGCCCGGCGCCGCGTGAGACCAGCTCGTCATAGAGCGCGCGGTTCGAATGCTGGCCCGCGCACAGCACGACATGATCGACGGCGAGCACGTGCGGCGTGCCGTCGACACTGTAGTGCAAGCCCTCGTCGTCGATCGCCTCGTAGGTCACGCCCGATGTCATCATCACGCTCGCCTTGCGCAAGCGTGCCTTCAGGATCCATCCCGTCGATTTTCCGAGCCCCCTGCCGAGCGGCTCCGCCTTGCGCTGGAACATATGCACGCTGCGGCGCGGCGCACCGTGACCGTCGATACGCGTGAGCCCGCCTCCGTATCCGTTGGCCGGATCGACACCCCACGCGCGGAAAAACACGCCACGGTCCAGCGATTCCTGCGCATCGCCCAGCAGATACTCGGCCACGTCGAAGCCAATGCCGCCCGCGCCGATGATGGCCACTCGCTCGCCCACATCGACCTTGCCCGTGAGCACATCGATATACGACACTGCCTTGCGATGATCGACGCCAGCGATATCGGGCACGCGCGGCGTGACGCCCGTGGCGATGACGATTTCGTCGAACGCCTCGCTTGCGAGTTCATCGGCCGTTGCCGCGTGCCCAAGTCGCACCGCTACACCAAGGCGTTCCAGCCGCACCTCGAAATAGCGCAGCATCTCGCGAAACTCGGCTTTGCCCGGCACGACCTTCGCGAGATTCAGCTGGCCGCCCAGCCGCATGTGGGCTTCGAACAGCGTCACCGCGTGTCCGCGCCCAGCGGCGTTGATCGCGAACGCCATGCCGGCCGGCCCGCCGCCCACGACGGCCACGCGTTTGGGCTGCAAGGCCTTGCCCGCCGCGAACTCGATCTCGCGCCCGGCGCGCGGATTGACGAGGCAGGTCGCCGTGCGTTCCGTGAAGATGCGGTCGAGGCAAGCCTGATTGCAGCCGATGCAGGTGTTGATTTCGTCGGCCATGCCAAGCCGCGTCTTCTTCGCGAAGTCGGGATCGGCGAGCAGCGGGCGCGCCATCGAAACGAGATCGGCCGCGCCCGAGGCGATCAGCTCCTCCGCGACCTCGGGCGTGTTGATGCGGTTCGACGCCATCACCGGAATCGACACCGCCTCCTTGACGTTGCGAATCGCGTCGCGCCAGGCCGCGCGCGGCACGCACGCCGCGATGGTCGGCACCGCCGATTCGTGCCAGCCCACACCCGTGTTGATGAGGTCCGCGCCAGCCGCTTCGATCTCCTTCGCGAACGCCGCGATCTCGGCACCGCTCATACCGCCGTCCACGAGGTCGATGGAAGAGATGCGGTAGATCAGCATGCGCTCGCGGCCCAATTCCGCGCGCACGGCGCGCACGATGTCGAGCGCGAAGCGGATGCGGCCTGCGAAGCTGCCGCCGAATTCGTCGTCGCGCGCGTTGGTGACGGCGGCCGTGAACTCGTTGATGAGA
>DATBXG010000303.1:0-2067 GCA_036514415.1 Paraburkholderia sp. | reverse complement strand
TTGCCGGCCGCAATGCGGCCGGCAAGGCACGTTCGCAAGCCCGTCATTCATGTGAACAGGCCCTATTGCTTTGGCAATCGCTCACGCGGCCTGCGCGTCGCGCACGAGTCCCGCCATGAGGCCGCTTGCGCGCTGCACCTTGGCAAGCACCGCGCGATCGAGCACGGAGCGCCCCTCGGGCACGGCCAGCGTGAGAAACGACCGCGCACGCGTAATGCCGGTGTAGACGAGCTCCCGCGTGAGAATCGGGCTGTACGTATCGGGCAGCACAAGCGCGGCGTGCGTGAACTCGGAGCCCTGCGATTTGTGGACGGTGAGCGCAAACACGGTCTCGACGCCTTGCAATCGGCTCGGCGACACCCACTTCACGCTGCCCGAGCCGTCGCCAGCCGGAAACGCCACCCGCAGCACGGGCGGCTCGCCCGCGGCGACGGGCAGTTCCAGCGCGATGCCGATATCGCCGTTCATGAGCCCTAGCTCGTAGTCGTTGTGCATGACGAGCACGGGCCGGCCTGCGTACCAGTCGCCATGCGGATCGATGAGCCCTTCTTCGTGCAGCAGCCGCGCGACGCGCCGGTTCAAACCTTCGACGCCCCACGGACCGCGCCGCAGCGCGCACAGCAGCTGAAACGCGCCGTGCGCCTCGAGCACGCCGGCAGCCCAGTCGGCCAGCGCTTCGGGCGTCGCGCCGGGCTCGGGCCGCGTCGTTCGCATCGTTTCCAGGTAGTGACGGTAGCCTTGGCGCTGCGCGTGCGCCGGGCCGCCCTCACCCACGCGGCCGTCGACGATGAGTCCGCGCAACGGGCCGTCATCGGCCGCGGGGCACACGAGCCGCGCGAGATCCTCGTAACCGCGTGACCAGATCTTCGCGACGCCCACTGCATCGCCCGTGTTGACGAGTTCGGCCAGCGCGCCGATGCCGCTTTCCGATGCGAAACGATGGCTCTCGCGCAGCATCGCAATGGCCTGATCGAGCGGCAAGCCGTGTGCGTCGAGCATCGCGGCGTCGATGCGCTCGCCCGTGGCCGCTTCGAGCCACGCACGCGACGCTTGCGTGTAGTGTCCTTCGCGCGCGCGGTCGCACAGTTCGCCCAGCACCGCGCCGGCCTCGACCGATGCGAGCTGGTCCTTGTCGCCCAGCAGGATCAGCCGCGCGGATGGCGGCAGCGCATCGAGCACGGCGGCCATCATTTCGAGGTCGACCATCGAGGCCTCGTCGATCACGAGCACGTCCACGGGCAGCGGATTCGCGGCGTCGTGCCTGAAGCGCCGGCTGCCGGGCCGCGTGCCCAGCACGCGATGCAGCGTGGCCACGACGGTCGGGATCGCGTTGCGCAGCGTCGCGGGGTCCACGTGAGTCCGCAACGCATCGAACGGCAACCGCTCCACCGCACCCGCAATCGATTCGTTCAAACGCGCCGCCGCCTTGCCGGTGGGCGCGGCGAGCCGGATGCGCAATGGCCGCGCAGCAGGCGCTCCCTGCCCGGCGCGGCCGAGCGCCAGTGTCTGCAGGAGTGCCAACAATCTGACGACCGTGGTCGTCTTGCCCGTGCCCGGCCCGCCCGTGACGATGCTGAACGCGCTGCGCGCGGCGAGCGCGCACGCGAGCTTTTGCCAGTCGGCGGCGCGCTGACCTTCCCTTGCGCCTGCCGCGCCGGTGCGCGGCGCGAACAGCGCATCGAGCGCCGCGCGGGCGACGTCCAGCGGCAGTCCAGCTTCGAGCTGTGCGGCGCGCGTGAGGCGGCGTTCGATGCCTATGCGCACGTCCTGCTCGTATTGCCAGTAGCGCCGCAAATAAAGCCGCGTGCCCGCGAGCACGAGCGGCGCATTGCCTGCTGCGTCGTTTGCGGCCTCTGCGCCGGCCCTCTCCTCGCTCACGAGATCCGGCAAGGCGAGCGCCGCGCGCCATTGCGCGAGCGTGACGCCCGCCAGCACCTCGGCCGGCGGCTGGGCCGGCGCCGCGGCCAGCACCTGCGGGCCGTCAGGCGGCAAGGACAGCGCGAACGCCGGGTCTTCCAGCGTGGCCTTCAAGTCCAGACAGACGTGACCGCGCCCGAGCTGATGGCT
>DATBXG010000302.1:0-3885 GCA_036514415.1 Paraburkholderia sp. | reverse complement strand
ATCGCGAATCGAAAAGCCCGGAATCTTGTTGTAGCCGTTCGGGATGATCTCGCAGCCCTGCGGGAACGTGCCCATCTGGAAGCGGTGCAGATTCTCGGGCGACTGGTAGTTCACGGGATCGGCGCCCGTGTGCATGTCGCGAATGCGCTCGCTGATCGCCGCCCCGGCGTCCGGATGCAGCGCGAGCGGCACGCCCAGCGCCGCCGCCGCGCACTGGCGCGTGTGGTCGTCCGGCGTCGCGCCGATGCCGCCTGTCGAGAACACGATGTCGCCCGAAGCGAACGAACGCCGCAGCGTCTCGGTGATGCGCGCGGGATCGTCGCCTACATACTGGGCCCACTCGAGCGCAAGGCCGCGCGCGCCGAGCAATTCGATGACCTTCGGCAGATGCTTGTCGGAGCGACGCCCCGAGAGAATCTCGTCGCCGATGATGATGACGCCAAATGCCATGTGTCGCCTCGCTGAATGTGTCCCGCCAATTGTCTTGAGGATGGTGCGTCAGTGCACGATCGTCACGTCGCCGGACGCCTGCTGCACTTCGTGCGCACGCATGCGCTGGAGCGCGCGCAGGCAGTAGTGCCCGAACCAGAGCGCCGTGAACACCAGAATGAACGCATAGATCCAGATGGTCACCGCGGCCAGCACCGGGAAGAACAGGAGCAGCCACGCGGATACGGCCCAGATCGCCGTGGGCAGCGAGCCAAGCAGCCCGCTCACCACGCCGATCACGAGCAGCGGCAGGCGGTGGGCGCGCACCAGCGCGCGCCGCTCCTCGACGCTCGCGTGCTGCGCGAGCGCATCGTAGGTCATCACACGATACGTGAGCCAGCCCCAGAGCAGCGGCGGGATGAGCGCGAAGAACGGTGGAATGAGCCAGAGCGGCAGCGTCACGACCATCGCGATCAGGCAGACGAAGGTCGTCACGAGCGAATAGAACAGGCTGCCGTACCAGCTGCCGCCGCGTCGCGGCTCGAGCATCGCGTACTGGCGCTTCGAAAGATGGCGGATCACGCGCGGCATCGAAATCGCGACGATCAGCAGCAGCACCGTGATGACGATGAGCGGAATCGTCAGGACGATGACGAGGAATGGCGCGATCGTCGCGCGCAGCCCGCCAAATCCGAGCACGTCGAACAAATGATAGACGTAGCCCATCGACGCCCAGTTCGCCAGGGCGCCCCGCATGAGGTCGAGCAGCGGCTGCCAGAACAGATAGAGCACGGCGCCCCACGCCAACGCCGCCACGAGAAACGGCACGAACGTGAGGATCAGCATGGCGGGATGGAACACGCTCGTGAGCGCGCGTCCGAACGAACGCAACAGGTCATTCATGCGAGCGGGATACGGCGAAAAGGACGGGTGGAGAACACGGTGTCGGCGAAATCGGGGCGACCAAGCCGACAGCATAAACCACCGGGCGCGCGGCGGGTAAGACGCGGGAGTTCGGCCGATGAAGGCAAGCGTCGCCAGGCGCTCAGGAGACGGTGGCGTCGTCGCGCGCCGCGACCTGTGCGACCTGTGCGGCCTGTGCCGCCGTCCCGGCGCGAGCGCGCGAACGCAGGCGCCGCGCGATGCGGGTGAACGCGTAGCCCTGCTGCGCCCAGAAGCCCTCGCCGTAGCTCACGCCTTCGAGCTGGTCGCGTATGCCGGTGGGCTCGATCTCGCGATTGAACGACGCGCTGCCGAACATCATGTCCCACCACGGGAACAGCACGCCGAAGTTGCAGCCATAGGTGGTGCCCTCGTGGCCGTAGCCGACGGCGTGATGGCGGCGGTGAAAGCGCGGGCTCACAAGGAGGCGTTCGCCGAGCCAGCCGAAATGCACGCGGATGTTGGCGTGCTGCACGTTCTGCACGAAATTCGTGAACGCGACGAGCACCACGAACTGCGCCGGCGGCACGCCGATCACGAGCGCGACGGCGGCGAACATGCACGATTGCCCCAGCACGTCGAGCAGATGGTTGCGGTCATCGCACCAGAGCGACATCTTGCGCTGGCTGTGGTGCACCGCGTGCAGTTCCCACCAGATGCCGTAGCGATGCGAAAGCCGGTGGTACCAGTAACTGAAGAAGTCGAGCACCACGAGGTACATCGCGAACGTCACGAGCGGCTCGGTAGTCACGCCCGGCCAGAGATTGTCGAGGTCCACGGTCTTCACGCCCATCAAGCGCAGCGCGCCTTGCGCGCGGTCGAAGAGCGGCTGCATCGTGAAGAAGAACAGCAGGTTCAGGATGCCGAGCCGCGTGATCCACGTGTAGAGCGCATCGACGCCAACGCCCTTGCGGTCGCGCCACTTCTCTACTGGCGCGAGCGCTTCGAGCGGGCGCAGCAGCGCGTACATGAGGCCCACTTCGAGCAGGCCGACGATCACCCAGTAAAGCGCGTCGTAGGTGTCCTCGTCCACGTCCATCATGTCGATGTGGAACAGCATCGGCTGGACGACATTGACGTAGAGAAGCGTCTGGAGCCACGACACGAGGTCGTCCGCGCCCGCGACCGCCGCGTGCCCCGCTTGCGCTACGAACGCCAGCACAGACGCCACCATCTCCACGAGCGCCTCTGTTTCTTTAAGCCCCGTTCGGCGCCGTGACGGGCGCGCGATCGTAGAAGTAGATGCCATGCGGCGAGCGGCCCACGGCGATCGTCTTGATGAGCTTCTTCGTCTGCATGTCGATCAGGCCGATGTGCTTCGCGAAGCGGAACGTCACCCACAGGTAGCGCTTGTCGGCGGTGAGCTCCATGTCGTCGGGGCCGGGCATCAGACCGCTGATCTCGCCGGTCTTTTCGAGCGTTTCCTCGTCGAGGATGCTGATGACGTTCGACACCCGGCTCGACACCAGCACGTGACGGCCATCGACGAGCGAGCGGAAGTTGTGCGCGGCCTTGCCCACCTGGATCGTCTTGACGATCTTCTGGTTGCGCCAGTCGACCACGGCAACGTAGTCTGCGCCCGTCATGCCGATGAGCAGGTACTTGTCGCCGGGCGTGAGCCACAGGCCGGCCGGTGCGGGTCCGACCTTCATCTTCCAGAGCACCTTCTGCGTGGGCAGGTCGACCGCCGCGATTTCGCCCGACACCTGCAGCGAAACGAACACGGTACGGCTGTCATTGGTGAACGCCAGGTGGCTCGGCATGGCCGAGAGCGGCAGGCGCTTCGCGAGCGTGATGTTGCCGCCGCCGTACTGGTAAATGTCGAGGCGGTCGAGGCGCAGGCCGGTCGTGACGAACCACTTGCGGTCAGGCGAGAAGCCCAGCTGATAAGGGTCTTCGACGTTTTCGACCCAGTGCTGCGGCTTGCCGGTTTTCGGATCGACGAACAGGAGGTTGTTCGACACCGAGTTCGCGACGATCAGCGAGCTGTTGTCCGGCGTGGGAAAGAGGTGATGCGGCTCCTTGCCCGTGGGCACGGTGCCGACGACTTCGTGCGTCTTGTCGTCGATGAGACTCAGCGTGGCGTCGCCCGAATTGAGGACGATGATGTTGTTCGCGTGCGCGGCCGTGGAGGCAAGCGCTGCGAAAGCGAGCGCGACGCCAACGGCCTTGCTGGCGATGCGGCTAAGAGTTTCGTTGTTCGGCATGAAGAATCGTTCCCGGGCAGATTCGTGATTGTAGAACGCCCACCCGTACGAAAGGTTGACGCAGGCCCCTTGAAATATCCAAGGGGCGCAATCAAGCGCCCCTTTTCGAAGGATTGTTATGGCCCGTATAGCGCCGGAAGGCTGCAAGAGCACGCTTATCGCTGCATCGATTCCCAGACCTTGTGGAGCCGCTTGACCGAAACCGGCATCGGCGTGCGCAACTCCTGCGCGAAGAGCGAGATGCGCAGCTCTTCGAGCAGCCAGCGGAACTCCGAGAGGCGCGGATCGAACACACCGCCGCGCTGCG
>DATBXG010000301.1:0-3089 GCA_036514415.1 Paraburkholderia sp. | reverse complement strand
CTTTTTTACGCCCGCCGACATCGAGATGCTGTATGGCACGCGCTGGACCGTTCACTACAATTCGAGCCGCACGGGCGTGCGCCTGATCGGGCCCAAGCCGCAATGGGCGCGCGCCGATGGCGGTGAGGCTGGCCTGCATCCGTCGAACATTCACGACAACGCGTACGCGATTGGCGCAGTCGATTTCACGGGCGACATGCCGGTGATCCTCGGGCCGGATGGACCAAGCCTTGGCGGGTTCGTGTGCCCGGTCACGGTGGTGCGCGAGGAGCTTTGGAAGCTCGGCCAGCTGCGTCCTGGCGACACCGTGCAGTTCACACGCTTGGCGGTGCAAACGGAGCCCGCTGCGCCATCTGCGCCGGCCGGAGACTGCGTGCTGTATCGCGACGCTGCGGCCGGTGAGGGCATTGGCGTCGTCTACCGGCGCTCGGGCGACAGCAACGTCCTGATCGAATACGGCCCGCTCGTGCTCGACCTCAATCTGCGTTTTCGTGTGCATGCGCTGATGACGTGGCTACGGGAGCAAAGCCTGCCCGGCATCGTCGACCTCACGCCTGGCATCCGCTCATTGCAGGTGCACTTCGAGCCGCGCATGCTGGCGCGAGAAAGACTCATCGAGCATTTGCAGCAGGCCGAGCGCGAGCTGCCGCCCGTGACCGAGATGCGCGTGCCGAACCGCATCGTGTATCTGCCGCTCTCGTGGGACGACCCGTCGACTCGCGCCGCGATCGAGCGGTACATGCAGTCGGTGCGGGCCGACGCGCCGTGGTGCCCGAGCAATATCGAGTTCATCCGCCGCATCAACGGGCTCGATAGCATCGACGAGGTCAAGCGCATCGTGTTCGACGCGCGCTATCTCGTCATGGGCCTCGGCGACGTCTACCTCGGTGCGCCGGTCGCCACGCCGCTCGATCCGCGCCACCGGCTCGTCACCACCAAATACAACCCGGCCCGCACGTGGACGCCGGAGAACGCGGTCGGTATCGGGGGCGCTTATCTGTGCGTGTACGGTATGGAAGGACCCGGCGGATATCAGTTCGTGGGCCGCACGGTGCAGATGTGGAACCGCTACCGCACGACGCGCGAATTCGAGGCGGGCAAGCCCTGGCTGCTGCGCATTTTCGACGAGATCCGCTTTTACGAAGTCAGCGAAGCAGAGCTTGCGCAATTGCGTACCGACTTCACCGCCGGACGGGCCAGTCTCAAGATCGAAGAATCGGTTTTCGATCTCGGCGAGTACAGCCGCTTCCTGAGCGACGAGGCCGACTCGATCGCCGCGTTCAAGACGACCCAGCAGGCCGCGTTCGAAGCTGAGCGCGAACGCTGGCGCGTGGCGGGCCACGCGCAATTCACCGGCGACGTGGAGGCCGAAGGCAGCGCAACGGGCGGCACCGGCGATGCGCTTGCCGAAGGTTGCCTCGCGCTCACGGCCGATCTTTCCGGCAGCGTCTGGAAGCTGCTCGTGAAACCTGGCGAGGCCATCGAGAAAGGGCAGGTCGTAGCCATTCTGGAATCGATGAAGATGGAAGTCTCCGTTAGCGCGACCGAGGCCGGCACGATCGAATCGGTCGATTGCAGCGAAGGAGCGGCCATCGTCAACGGACAACGACTCATGGTGCTGCGCGTCGGCGCGTGCAGCACCACGCTTCAGGAGGAATCCCAAACATGAACGCAGCACAGCCCATGACGATTACCGGACTGCACGCGCAGTATCGCGACGGAACGCTCACGCCGGCGCAACTCGTCGATTCGATCGCCGCGCGCCTCGCCGCGGGAGACCCCCATCACGCATGGATCCGCCCGCTCACGCGCGACGAGATGATGCGCTATGCCGACGCGTTGCAGGGCCGCGATCCCGCGAGCCTGCCGCTTTATGGCGTGCCGTTCGCGATCAAGGACAACATCGATCTCGCGGACGTTCCGACCACGGCCGGCTGCCCCGAGTACGCCTACGTGCCGCAGACGAGCGCGCCCGTGGTCGCGCGCCTGATCGCGGCCGGGGCAATTCCGGTCGGCAAGACCAATCTCGATCAGTTCGCAACAGGCCTGTCCGGTCAACGCTCGCCATACGGAGCGTGCCGCAACGCGCACGACATGCGCTACGCCTCCGGCGGCTCGAGTTCCGGCTCGGCCGTGAGCGTGGCGCTGGGCGTGGTCGCGTTTTCGCTCGGCACCGATACGGCGGGATCGGGCCGTGTGCCCGCTGCCTTCCACGGCCTGATCGGCCTGAAGCCGACCAAAGGCGTGCTCAGCACGAAAGGCGTCGTGCCGGCCTGCAAATCGCTCGATTGCGTGACGATCTTTGCGCAGACCGCCGACGACGCAGGCGTCGTGTTCGACGCCGCACGCGGCGTGGCCGAAGACGATCCTTACGGGCGCGCGTGGTCGCCTCTTGCGGGCGCCGCCGCGCCGCGCACGCCGCGCTCGCTGGCTGGCGTGCGGTTCGGCGTGCCGCGCGCCGACCAGCTTGAATTTTTCGGCGACGACTCGTATCGCACGGCATTCGACACTGCGCTCGCCCGCGCGAAGGCGGCGGGCGCGCAACTCGTCGAAATCGATTTCGAACCCTTTCTCGCCGCGGCGCGTCTGCTTTACGATGGGCCGTGGGTGGCGGAGCGGCTCGCGGCGATTCGCGAATTCCATGCCGCAAAGCCGGAGGCGCTTCATCCGGTGATCCGCGAGATCATTGACGGCGCTTCGCGCTGGAGCGCGGCGGATGCGTTCGCAGCGTTCGAGCGCCTCGCCACGCTGCGCCTGCAAAGCGAGCGCGTGTGGTCCGAGATTGACGCGATCTTCATGCCGACCTCGGCGACCACAGCGACCGTCGAGGAACTCGAAGCCGATCCGATACGCGTGAACTCGCGCTTTGGCTACTATACGAACTTCGTCAATCTGCTGGACCTTTCTGCGCTCGCCGTGCCGGCCGGGCGCTGCATGCAGGGGCGGCATGAGGGCCTGCCTTTTGGCATTACGTTCGTTGCGCGGGCACACGAAGACGCCTGGCTGCTCGGCCTCGCGAACGCGTGGCTCGGCGATGACGCAACGGGTGCCGAAGGAACCATGCCAAATGACAGCGGGCACGCCCGCAT
>DATBXG010000300.1:0-3671 GCA_036514415.1 Paraburkholderia sp. | reverse complement strand
AACGATCTGCGCAGCACGCTCGCGCAATTGCAGGCCGTCGCGCCCTACCCTGCCCACCCGATCGTGCGGCCGGTGCGCAACGACACCGCGATCATCAAGCAACTGCTCGACATCGGCACGCAAACGCTGCTCGTGCCGATGATCGAGAACGCCATCGAGGCGCGCGCCGCGGTGGCTGCGACACGTTATCCGCCGCACGGCGTGCGTGGCGTGGGCAGTGCGCTCGCGCGCGCCTCGCGCTGGAACGGCTCGGCCGACTATCTGCATCACGCCGCTGACGAGCTGTGCGTGCTGGTCCAGGTGGAGACGGCAAGCGCGCTCGCGCAACTCGATGAGATCGCGAACGTGGAAGGCGTGGACGGCGTGTTCTTCGGCCCCGCGGACTTGAGCGCTTCGATGGGCCTGCTAGGCCAGCCGGGCTCGGCGCAGGTGCGCGAGGCGATCTGCAAAGGCATCCGCACCGTGCGCGCGCAGGGCAAGGGCGCGGGCGTGCTCGCGGCGGACCCGGCAATCGCGAACGAATATCTCGAAGCGGGCGCGACTTTCGTCGCCGTGGGTAGCGATGTGTCGCTTCTGGCCCGCAGCGCCAGCGAACTCGCCGCGAAGTTCCGCCAGCCTGCGGCTCACGGCTGAAACCCTTCTTTCCAACGCGGCGCGCTTCTTATTCGCCCCTTATTCGTCCTCTTGCCCGCTCGCCACGAGCTTCGCCAGCACGGCCGCCAGCACGTCGCGCTCGTGTTCGCTGAGCGTGGCGAGGATCGCCTCATTCGTCGCCTTCGAGATGGTCGCCGCGCGCCGGTAGGTGCTGCGGCCCTGCGCCGTGAGCGCCACGAGCACGCCGCGTGCGTCCGCCTCGTTCGACGTCTTGGCAAGCAGGCCCTTGCGTTCGAGCACGTCGGTCGCGCGGCTCGCCTGGCTGCGGTCGAGATTCGACACACGCCCGAGATCCGACACCGACAACGACCCGAACGCGCCCACGCTCAACAGCAGCCTCGCCTCCGTGAGCGAGAGCGAGAGCGCTGATTCGAATGCATCGCTCATCGTGCGGTCGGTCTGCTTCTTGAGCACGTGGAGCCGGTAGGTGAACAGCGCTTCGATGTCGTACTTCCCCGTCATTCGTCTTCCCACCTGATTTTCACCGGCCGCGACAGTACGGCCACGGCGCTAGCATAGCATCGCCAGAATGCCTTTTCTGCAGGCCTTTCACGAAAAATTTGATGCTTGCACACGCATTTATTTGCGCGTAGGATCGGCGTGATCAGAGCCTGCAAAGGAGGAGACTTTCATGAATGAGAACATCCAGCGCTCGCGCCCCGAATGGTGCGATCCCGCAGAGTGGGAAGCGCGCGTGCAGCTTGCCGCCGTGTATCGCGTGTTTCATCTGATGGGCTGGACCGAGCTGATCTTCAATCACATTACGCTACGCGTTCCCGGTCCGCACAAGCACTTCCTCATCAACCCGTTCGGGCTCATGTATGACGAAATCAAGGCATCGAATCTCGTCAAGATCGATCTCGATGGCAATGTCCTGAGCCCGAGCGAGTATCCGGTCAACCCGGCTGGCTTCGTGATCCACAGCGCGATCCACGCCAACGTGGAAGACGCCCATTGCGTGATGCACACGCACACCACGGCGGGGCTCGCGGTGGCCTGCATGGAAGGCGGCCTCGCGTATACGAACTTCTATTCGGCGCAGTTGCACGACATGGTCGCCTATCACGATTTCGAGGGCATCACCGTGCATGCGGAAGAAAAATCGCGCATCCTGAAGTCGATGGGCGACAAGCGGCTGCTCATCCTGCGCAATCACGGGTTGCTCTCGCATGGCGTGAGCCTCGCGCACGCTTTTGCGCTGCTGTGGACGCTCAATCGCGCGTGCGAAGTCCAGGTCGTGACCGATTCCATGCGCGGCCAGACGCTGCCGATCGCGCCGGCCATTACCGGGCGCGCCACGCGCGACGCGCTGCAGTTCTCGCCCGCACACGGCGCGGGACAGAACGTGCTCGACGCGCTGATCCGGCGCGTGACGCGCATCGATCCTTCCTACCAGGACTAACCAGGATTATTCAGGAGTGGAAGTTTGAACACCCCGATTCAAAAGATCACCATCGTGGGCGGCGGTGCGATCGGCGGCCTGATCGCGGCGCGTCTTGCGCGCGCGGGCATCGCGGTGAACCTGCTCGCGCGCGGCGCGCATCTGGAAGCCATCCGTCGCGACGGTCTCACGATCGTCGAAGGCGACGCACGCTACACGCAAGCCGTCAACGCCACCGACAACGCTACCGCGCTCGGCACGCAAGACCTCGTCTTCGTCTGCCTGAAGGGCCAGGCGCTCGTGCAGGCGGCGGCTTCGCTCGCCCCGCTCGTCGGCCCGCACACGCATATCGTCTCGGCGATGAACGGTGTGCCCTGGTGGTTTCTCCATGCTTTCGGCGGCGCACATGCGAACGGCCACCTCGAAGCGGTCGACCCTCACGGCGTCGTTTCCGCGGCGTTGCCGCCCGCGCAGGCCTCGGGCTGCGTCGTGCATCTGTCGTCGTCGATAGCGGGGCCAGGCGTGATCCGCAAGGGCAACGGCAATCACCTGATCGTCGGCGAAGGTTCGCCGCACATGGCGGCACGGGCGCAGGAAGCGCGCGATCTGCTTGCGAAGGCTGGCTTCGAAGTCACAAAAGCGGCGCCCATTCAGGCCGACATCTGGGCGAAGCTCTGGGGCAACATGACGATGAACCCCATCAGCGCGCTCACGCGCTCGACCGCCGACGTGATTCTCGACGATCCGCTCACGGCGGGACTCGTTAGCACGATCATGGTCGAGGCGCGCGCGATTGGCGAAGCGCTCGGCATTCGTATTGCAATGACGATCGAAGAGCGCAGCGCGATCACGCGCAAGCTCGGCGCCTTCAAGACCTCGATGCTGCAAGACGTGGAAGCGAATCGCTCGCTCGAAGTCGAAGCGCTGCTCGGTGCGCCGTACGAGCTGGCGCAGCGCGTGGGCGTCGCGGCGCCGTCGCTCGGCATGCTCTATGGCCTCGCGCGTCAGCTCGATGCGAATCTCGAAGCCGTGCGCGAAGCGCGTGCCTGATCAGTCGTCGAGCGGCTTGCCCGTGAGGTCGCGAATGAACGGCAGCGCAAGGCACGAGAGCGCCACGCACGCCATCACGTACCACGCGGGCGAGAGCAGATTGCCCGTGGTCTTCGCGAGCCAGGTGGCGATGGTCTGCGCGAAGCCGCCAAAAATCGCCACGCCGATGCTGTAGACGATCGCCATGCGCGTCTCATCCGCGTCTGCCCTCCAAAAGAGGCATACTGCCGGGCATAGCCAGCTCTCACGTTTCGCGCGCCGCGCCGTTGGCGGCACCGCAAACGCCATGTCGCCCAGCACTGCAAAAGCTGGGCACGAAATATGCGGCAGCGCGTCGAACGTTCCGACGAATCGGGCGACGGTAACGTATGTGCCGCGCCAACGCGCCTTCCAGCCGCGCGTCTCGTCCCGCTGCCTTTTCTTCCTGCGCCACTGATGGGTCGCCGCTGTCGCGGCCCGTATGCCAATGACAAGGATGCTGCTTTCTTTCGCCTTTCGATCCCCGCGCACGCGACGAACGGCGCGCCTTCATGCCCTGCTCGCCGTCTTCGCTTGCACGATGCTCGCGCTCGGCGCGTCGGGCGCC
>DATBXG010000299.1:0-4770 GCA_036514415.1 Paraburkholderia sp. | reverse complement strand
CCGCCATTGTCAACGCATTCGCTTCCAGTTCCTCCGTGGCGGTAAACAGCGGCGGCACACTCGCTTTGCGCGACTACTCGCAGACGGCGAACAACCTCACCGGCGCCGGCGAGGTCATGCTCGGCATCGGATCAGGCACGGTGCTGACCGCGAACAACAGCGTCGACACCACGTTCTCGGGCGCGATCAGCGGCGTGGGCAGCGTCGCCAAGACGGGTGCGGCCACGCTCACGCTCGCGGGCACCAACACGTACGCGGGTGGAACGATAGTCTCGGGCGGTACCTTGATCGGTACCGTGAACAGCTTCGGCAGCGGACCAATTACAGATAACGCCACGCTGGTCATTGATCAGGAAGCCAATGCATCGTTCGTCAACGCGATCAACGGCCGTGGAACGTTCACGAAGACGGGCGCGGGCTCACTGAACCTGACCGGCGACAGCTTGCTCACGGGAGCAACGACGGTGGCCGCGGGCCGACTCGCCGTGAATGGCGCACTTGCCAGCTCGGCCGTGACCGTCGAGAACGGCGCGACGCTCGGGGGCAACGGTACGGTCGGCAAGACGCTGATCCAGAGCGGCGGCACGATCGGACCGGGCAATTCCATCGGCGCGCTCAACGTCCACGGCAGCTTCACGCAGGCCAGTGGTTCGATCTATCAGTTTCAGCTCGACCCGGCCGGCTATTCGGCAGACCTCATCCGCGTAACAGGTGCCGCGACCATCGCAAGCGGCGCAGTGCTCGACGTGGTGAAGTACTTTCCCGGCACCTACTCCGGGTCGTCGAACTACACGGTGCTGACCGCGACTGACGGCGTAACCGGTACCTATACGCTCACGGGCGATATCAGCAGCGCGTTCTACGACCTTGTCGCTACCTACGACGCAAACGACGTTTACCTGAAGGCCGTGCGCGTACACAATTTCATCGATGCGGCGCGCACGCGTAATCAGCGCGCAGTCGCGGGAGCCCTGCAGCAACTGCCAGACGGAAATGTGTTGAAAAGCGCGGTGGCGGCGCTTGCGACGGACGACGAAGCGCGGTACGCGTTCGATCAGCTTTCGGGCGAGCTGCATGCCTCGGTAAAGTCCGCGCTGATCGACGACAGCCACTACGTGCGCGACATCGCAATCGATCGCGTGCGCCAGAGCTTCTGCTTGCCCGGAGGCGGAGCGAATACGATTGCGACGACGCAGATGACGCAATCGCCGCCCAATGACAACGCCGAGTGCGCTTTGCATGCCGGCGAGCCGGTCGCGTGGGCGAGCGTGTTCGGCGGCTGGGGCCACATGAACGGGGACGGCAACGCCGCGACGTTGCGGCAGAACCTGGGGGGCTTCCTCGTCGGCGCGGATACGTCGATCGGGAACCGTTGGCGTGTGGGCGCGCTCGCCGGATACAGCGCCGGCAGCATGCATGTCGATGATCGCAATTCGTCAGCGAACACCGATAACTATCACGTGGGTCTCTACGGCGGCGCGCAGTTCGGCGCGCTGGGCATTCGGCTGGGCACCGCGTTCACGTGGCATTCGATCGATGCGACTCGCACCCCGAGCTTCACCGGATATGAAGACAGGCTCAGCAGCAGCTATAACGGCCGCACAGCCCAGGTGTTCGGCGACGTTGGCTACCGGATACCATGGCAGCGGATGACGCTGGAGCCCTTTGCGAGCCTCGCGTACGTGAACGTCCATACCGACGGATTCAACGAGCAAGGCGGCGCAGCGGCGTTGAGCGCACAGAGTGGCAGCATGAATTCGACATTCTCCACCTTGGGGATAAGGCAATCGATCGACTTCGTGCTGCACAACGGCGCGACACTGACGGCGAGTGCGACGCTCGGATGGCGTCACGCGTTCGGCGATATCGTGCCGGTTTCGGTGTTCGCATTTGCGGGCGGCGGTCCGTTCGATATCGCCGGCGTGCCGATCGCGCGCGATGCCGCGATCGTGGAGCTGGGGCTCGGCTTTCACGTGACGCGTGACGCGTCGCTAGGGCTGACGTATCGCGGGCAGTTCGGAGACGGTACGACGGGGCAGTTCATCCAGGGGACGCTGAAAGTCGTCTTTTGATGTCGAAGAAATCGAGGACGTCAACTCATCTCCAGGGGGCATGGTCGATGCTGTGGCCATGATACGGCACGCCGAACCGCGCGCCCGGCGGCGTTCGTGGGCCGGCACATTGCGCGCCGCCCCGCCCCTTCTTCGTCATGCCGCGCGCGGCGCTGCGACGGGCGGCGCTCTCCTCGGTGTCTTCTCCACGAAGCCCCCGCCCCTGCGATCACGCCCGCCATTGTCTAGACTGGAACGAGTATCCGCGCTTCCCCCGTCGAGAAAGGAGAACCGACAATGCTCACGCAGCGAACGAAGGACATCGTGAAGGCGACCGCGCCCGTGCTCGCGGACCACGGTTACGCCATCATCAAGCGCTTCTACACGCGGCTCTTCGAGGCGCACCCTGAACTGAAGAACGTCTTCAACATGGCGCACCAGGAACAGGGGCAGCAACAGCAGGCGCTCGCGCGCGCCGTCTATGCGTATGCGGAAAACATCGAAGACCCGTCGAGCCTCATGGCCGTCCTCAAGAACATTGCAAACAAGCACGCGAGCCTCGGCGTGCTGCCCGAACATTACCCTATCGTTGGCGAACATCTGCTAGGCGCGATCAAGGACGTGCTCGGCGACGCCGCCACGGAGGACATCATCTCCGCGTGGGCGCTGGCCTACGGCAATCTCGCCGACGTGCTGATGGGCATGGAAAGCGAACTGTATGAAGGTTCCGCCGACAAGCTCGGCGGCTGGACCGGCTGGCGCAAGTTCGTCGTGCGCGACAAGCAGCCCGAAAGCAACGTCATCACCTCGTTCGTGCTCGAACCGGCCGATGGCGGCCCGGTCGCGAACTTCGAACCCGGCCAGTACATCAGCATCGGCGTAAACGTTCCGGCGCTCGGCTTGCAGCAGATTCGCCAGTACAGCCTTTCCGACATGCCCAATGGCCGCACCTACCGCATTTCCGTGAAGCGCGAGGGCGGCGGCCCGCAGCCGGCGGGCTACGTGTCGAACCTGCTGCACGATCACGTGAACGTGGGCGACGAAGTGAAACTGGCCGCGCCCTACGGCAACTTCCATATCGACGTGAACGCGCGCACGCCTATCGTGCTGATCAGCGGCGGCGTGGGCCTCACGCCCATGATCAGCATGCTCAAGAAGGCGCTTCAGGACCCGCATCGCAAGGTGGTGTTCGTGCACGGCGCGCGCAACAGCGGCGTGCACGCGATGCGCGACCGCCTGCGCGAGACCGCCGCCACGAATTCCCGCTTCCACCTCGTGGTGTTCTACAACGAGCCCCTGCCCGGCGACGTGCAAGGACGCGATTACGATCACGCGGGGCTCGTCGATATCGGCCAGATCAAGCAGGCCATTCTGCAGCCCGATGCCGATTACTACATTTGCGGGCCGATTCCCTTCATGCGCATGCAGCACGATGCGCTCAAGAATCTCGGCATACACGAGGCGCGGATTCACTACGAGGTCTTCGGGCCGGATCTCTTTGCGGAGTAGGCGCGCTCGTGCGGGCGGCTGGATGGGCAGCGCCACCGCCCCCAAGCGACGATCTCGAGGGTCAAAGACCGGTCATTTCCCCGCGCGCAGCACGTCTCCCGAGCAGTCGATCATCCCCCGAATCAAGCGGCTGCGCGTGGAGGCGCGCGACCACAGAATGCCAAAGCGGCGCGGCTCCGTTGTCTCCGGCAATTCGAGCCGCGCAAGCCGCAAGCCCTTGGTAAGCGGCGTGCCGATATCGGGCACGAGCGAAACACCCAGGCCGCGATCCACCATTAACGCTATCGCCATCAGCGAGTTCAGTTCGAACAGCTCGCGCGGCGCGATCTTCGCGCGGCGCAGATACTGGTCGGCCTGCTTGCCGCCGCCGAGCGCGCGGTCGTAGCGAATGAACGGCTCGCGGCGCAGCAGTTCGTGCGGATCGGCGCGCGCGAACTTCGCAGGCGCGAGCACGATGATGGGCTCCTCGCGCAAGAGGTGCCAGTCGTACGATTTCGGCAGTGCGAAGGCAGGATGCAGGCAGATGGCCACGTCCACTTCGCCGCGCTGCAACGCCTCGAAGAGCTCCATCGACGTACCCGCCCGAATCAGCAGCTTGACCTGCGGAAAGGCCGCGGCGAAGCGCGCCAGTACGTCGGGCAGCACGCTCAGCAGCGCCGAGGTGATCGTGCCCACGCGCAGCTCGCCGCCCATTTCCTGCTCCTGCGCGAGCGCCTTCAGTTCGTCGAAACCGCGCACGAGCGAACGGGCGCGCTCCACCACACGCTGCCCCGCCTCCGTGGGAATCACGGTGCGCCCCGCGCGCATCACGAGCGCCACGCCCAGCTCGCGCTCGAGCGCCTGGATTTGCTGCGCGATCGCGGCGGGCGTCACGCCCACGCGCCGCGCGGCCTCCGCCATCGAGCCGCTCTCCACCACCAGCAGCAGGTTGCCCAGAAACCCGGTGTCCATAAACGTAGCTTCTCTATTGTTTAAAGATAGATTCGCATAGTTTATCTAAATCGTCGCCGATCGTAGACTGCGTTTCAGTAGTGATCTATACGGAACGCATGGAGATGAGAAGCAAGCTGTTCGTGCCGGCATCGCGCCCGGAGCTGTTCGAAAAGGCGCTCGCGAGCGCCGCGGACGCGCTGTCGTTCGACCTGGAAGACTCGGTGGCGCCCGCGCGTAAGCCCGAAGCGCGCGAAGCGCTGCGAGCGCTGCTCGCCTC
>DATBXG010000298.1:0-8394 GCA_036514415.1 Paraburkholderia sp. | reverse complement strand
CGGCGATCAGCGCAGCAAGCGCAGCGAGCAGCCGCACGTCGCGCCGCGTCACGCGCATGTCGAGCCGCTGCGCAGGCACGGGGCTCGCGAGCCAGCCCACGGCGAACGCGACAATGAGAATCACCACGTAGGCCGCGCCGCTGGCGGCGAGCGCGAGCGCCACGCAGGCCGCGAGCGCCACGCCCCATTCGAGCGGGCCGCGCACGAGCGCGCGGGTTTGCCGATACCAGGTCACGCCGATCAGCATCGCGAGCACCACGCTGAAATGGTCGAGCAGCGTGCGCGAGGCGGCCGCATGCACGAGCGGCGTGCGATAGAAAATAGCGAAGGCCGTCATCAGCGCGAAGAAGGGCAGCACGCTCGCCACGCCGGCGACCCACGCGCCCGCGCGGCCGCGCAGCACGTGGCCCAGCTGCACCGCCACATTGCATCCCACCGGCCCCGGCACCATCCATGCGAGCGCCACGAGATCCGAGAACGCCGTTTCGGTGAGCCGCCGCTCGCGCGCCACGTAGTGCTGCTCCAGCTGCGCCATGAGCGCGAGACCGCCCCACGAGACCGCGGACACGGTCAGCACGACGCGAAAGAGCGTCAGCAGGGGTTCGTCATCGTCGCGGGTGGGCGCCGCGAGCACGTCGTCGGTGCGGATTGACATGGCATGGATCATGCGGGCGAAGGTGCGCGCAGGTCTGTGCGCGAGGGCACGCGCAATGCGCGCGAAGAACGCCCGTTAGCGCGATTGCGGCGCGTCGCTCACTCGCTCGTTGCGGCGCTCTTCGCGCGCCGCTTGCGTGCCCGCCGGCGTCGCGCTGCACACGCCGAAGCGCTCGATCAACGCGGCCACGCCTTCCACGGGCACCGGGCGCGAGAACAGGAAGCCCTGCGCCTCGATCGGCCCGAGCGCGGCGAGCCACGCGATCTGCTCCTCGGTCTCGGTGCCTTCCACGACCACCGTGAGCCCGAGCGAGCGCGCGAGATTCACGATTGCCGAGACCATCACGCAGACGCTGCGGTCGGCGGGAATGGCCTGCACGAACGAGCGGTCGACCTTGAGCGTGTCGACGGCGAAGCGGTTCAGGTAGGAGAGCGAAGAATAGCCCGTGCCGAAGTCGTCGAGCGCGACGCGCACGCCAAGGCGCTTCAGCGCGAAGATCTTCTCGGAGACGAGCTCCGGGTACTCCATCATCGCGGTTTCGGTGATCTCGAGTTCGAGCCGGTGCGCGGCGATGCCGGTCTCTTCGATTGCGCGCGCAACGGTCTCGTAGAGGTCGCCGCGCCAGAACTGCACCGCCGAGATGTTGATGGCGAGCGTGAGCGACTCGTAGCCCTGCTGCTGCCACTGCGCGAGCTGCGCGCACGCGGTGCGGATCACGAAGTCGCCCACGGGCACGATGAGGCCCGTGGATTCGGCCACCGGAATGAATTCGCCCGCGGGAATGAGTCCGTACTGCGGATGGTTCCAGCGCACGAGCGCCTCGAAGCCCGTGATGCAGCGCCGGCGCAGATCGATCTTCGGCTGGTAGGCGAGAAAGAGCTGGTCCTCCGCGAGCGCGACGCGCAGCTGCTGCTCCCACTTCATCAGGTGATCGGCGCGGTGGGCGAGCTGCGGCGAGTAGAAGCGAAAGCAGTTGCGGCCGGCCTCCTTCGCGGCGTACATCGCGAGGTCGGCCTTCTTGAGCAGATCGATCTCGCTCTCGTGCGCGACCGCGAAGAGCGCGATGCCCGTGCTCGCATGCAGCACGAAGGCGCTGCCGCGCACGTCGAACGGATGGGTGAACGCGGCGTTGGTGGCCTCGGCGAGCGCGATGGCGCGCTTCTCGATGTCGTCGCCCTTCACGATCACCACGAACTCGTCACCGCCGATGCGCGCGAGCGTGCCCGCGCCGCCCACGGCGTCGGCGAGGCGCGCGGCGCTCATCTGCAGCACGATGTCGCCGGCGTTGTGGCCGAGCGTGTCGTTGACGGTCTTGAAGTTGTCGAGGTCGATGAAGAGGATGGCGAGGCGCCCGAGGTTGCCCGGCTGCGAGACTTCATGGCGCAGGCGCTGCAGCGTGGCGTAGCGGTTGGGCAGGCCCGTGAGCAGGTCGTACTGCACGAGCTGCGACATCTCGCGCTCGCGGCCGAGCAGCTTGCCGATCAGCCCCGTTGCCACGGCGAAGAACGACAGCATGGCGAGCGAGATGAACGTCGCCATCATCAGGTAGACGTCGCGCGTGTGGTTGTAGTCGGCGAACTCCTCGGCTTGCGAGAGGCCGACCAGCACGGCGAGCGGATAGCCGTCGATATGGCGGTACGAGACGATGCGCGTGACGTGGTCGATCGGGTCGACGTAGGTGCCCGACACATGCTCGGAAATCGGATACACGCCGCTCGCCGAGAACGTGCCGTTCGCGCGCTCGGCGCTGCCCGTGCGGCGCGCGAGCACGGCGCCGCTGTCCGAGATCACGGCGATCACGCCGTCACGGCCGATCGCCGCGTTGTTGTAGAAGTCGCTCGTGAAGTAGCTCGGGTCTTCCGAGACCACCACCACGCCCGCGAACGAGCCGTCCGGGTGATTGAGGCGGCGCGTCATCTGCAAGGTCCAGTGGCCGGACACGCGGCCGAGCACCGGCTTGCTGATGAAGAGCTGGTCGTCGTTCTCGTGCTCGTGCACCTTGAAGTGCTCGCGGTCCGAGAGGTCGATGGGCTTGGGGTTCGGGTCGGCCGTGTTGGCGACGAGCTTGCCGTGCTCGTCGATGATCGACACCTGCACGAGCGAGTCGCTCTGCACGACGCCCTTCTCGACGGTGCTCGCGAGATTGAAGCGCTCCGGCGACTTCTCGAACTCGTACTTCACGAAGCGCGTGATCTGGTCGACCTGGTGGATCGCCTTGACGGTGTGCTGCTCGAGCGCCGCCGAGAGGATGGCCGCCGAGGCCGTGGCCTCGCGCATCGTCGCTTCCTTCTCGACCGAGAGACGCGTGAAGATCACGGCCCACAGCAGCACCAGCACCAGCACACCGAGCAGCGGGATGGCGAGCAGCGCGCGCGGGCGTGTGTAGGCCGGCCCGGGAGCGCCGCGCAGGCTCGAATCTCGCGAGAACGGACCCCGGGTGGTGCTCATGGCTGCCGCCGTAGGCGCGTGAGCTCACACCGCGGATGCGGCGGGCAGAACGGCAACGATGCGCTCGGAAGAGTCGGCGGCATGAACAAAAAGATGGCTGGGGAATACGCGAATTGCGTGCGAACAATGAACGCCAGACGCGCCATGCGTCCGATGTTTCGATATTACTGGTTGGGGAATGATTAAGGAAGCTGCGCTCCCCCGGGTATACGCGAGGGTCGCCTCGACGGGCCTGCGATGCCCATGTGCGGTGCATGGATGCGACGCGGCGCATGGTGACCGATGCGGCGTGCAAGAAGATGGAGCAAAGGCGCGCGTGGCGCCTCGCCGGTACGGTGGCCGGCGCTCAGCCGAGGCGGCAGGTCCCGTCGACGACCGTCACCGAATGACCGCCCACCCAGATCTTGCCGGCCGCGTCGTCATAGGCGATGTGCACGCGCCCGTCACGCCCGAGCGCCGTGCCCTGGCGCACCGTGTAGCGCGTGCCCGGGCGCCGGTTCTGCTGTTCAAGCAGCATGGCGATGGCGGCGTTCGCACTGCCGGTCACGGGGTCTTCGCCCTTGCCGAGGCCGGTCATCAGGCAGCGTACTTCGAAGGTGGCGGGGCCGTCGGCCTCATGCGGACCGTAGGCGGCCACGCCGTGCGCACCCACGCTCGCGGCAATGGCTTCGATCGCCTCGTAGTCGACCTCGAGCGCGAGCACCGCTTGCGCCGATGCGAGCCGCACGACGAGCCAGGGCGCGCCGTTGTCGACGCCGCAGGGCGTTGCCGTGAAGTCGATGGCGTCCGCGCGCAGCGCAGCGCGCAATGCATCGTGCTGCGCGGCGGCGAGCGGCGTCACGCGCGCGGGCGGCGCGGCGAACGCCCATGCGCCGTGCTCGCCCGCGGCTAGATCGATGAGACCCGCGCCGCATTCCTGCACGAGGCGGCCGGGTGTCTTCGGCGTGCGCCCGCTTTCGAGGAACGCGTGCGCCGTGCCGAGCGTCGGGTGGCCTGCGAACGGTAGCTCGCCTTTGGTCGTGAAGATGCGCACGCGGTAATCGGCGCGTGCGTCGGCCGGGGCGAGCAGGAAGCTGGTTTCCGAGAGATTGGTCCAGCGTGCGATGGCCTGCATCTCATCGCCGCTCAGGCCATCGGCATCGAACACCACGGCGAGCGGGTTGCCCTTGAAGGGATGCGACGTAAAGACGTCGACCTGCTTGAAGCGGACGCTGTGCTGGGTCATGGCGGAACGATTGCAGAAGGGGGAGGGGCGGCGCAGGAGGATGAGCCAGGTTGCGCGAGCGCACAACAGAAAACTGCATGAACGTGCGCGGACCTCGATGCAGGCCCGGGCACGTTACGTACGTTACGCACGTTACCAAAGGTCGATGTCGCTTACTCGACTTCGGCGATGAGCTCGATCTCGACGCACGCGCCGAGCGGAATCTGCGCGACGCCGAAGGCCGAGCGCGCGTGCTTGCCCTTCTCGCCGAACACGTCGGCGATCAGCTCGGACGCGCCGTTCGTGACGATGTGCTGCTCGGTGAAGGTGAGCGTCGAGTTCACGAGGCTCATCAGCTTGACCACGCGCTTGACCTTGTTGAGGTCGCCCGTATGGGCGTGCAGCGTGGCGAGCAGGTCGATCGCGATCGAGCGGGCGGCGGCCTTGCCTTCCTCGGTCGTGAGCGACTCGCCCAGCTTGCCGGCCCACACCTTGCCGTCCTTCTTCGCGATGTGACCGGACAGGTACACCGTGTTGCCGCTCTGCGCGCTCATGACGTAGGCCGCGGCAGGGGCGCCTGCCTGGGGCAGTGCGATGCCGAGCTGTTCGAGACGGTCGTAGATGTTGATGTCAGCCATGATCAGGATTCCTCGTTCGGGTATTGAATCGAAACTAGCCTCGCATTGTGTCAGACGTGCGCGCGGATCAGGGCAGCGAGCTTCGCGACGCCTTCCTCGATCTTCGCGGGCGGCACCGTGACGAACGACAGGCGCAGCTTGTTGTGTTGCGGTTCGCTCGCGAAGAACGGCGCGCCGGGCACGAAGGCCACGTTCTGCGCGACGGCTTCGGCCAGCAGCTTCATGCTGTCGATGTGCGCGGGCAGCGTCACCCAGATGAACATGCCGCCTTCGGGGCGGTTCCAGCTCACGCCTTCGGGCATGTTGCGCTCGAGCGAGTCGAGCATCGCCGCGCACTGGTCGCGATAGAGCGCGCGCACCTTCGGGATGTGCGTGTCGAGGAAGCCGTCCTTCACCACTTCGTAGACGATGCGCTGCGTAAAGCTGGGCGTGTGCAGGTCGGTGGCCTGCTTGGCCTGCACGAGCTTGAAGTGCAGGTCTTCGGGCGCAATGATGTAGCCCACGCGCAGGCCGGGCGCCAGGATCTTCGAGAACGAGCCCAGATGCACGACATGCTCGGGCGCGAGCGAGTGCACCGTCGGCAGCGGTTCGCCCGCGTACAGGAGCGCGCCGTAGGGGTCGTCTTCGATCACGGGGAAGGGCGAGTGCTTCGCGAACTCCGCGAGCGCCTCGCGGCGCGCGAGCGGCAGGCGGCGGCCCGTGGGATTCTGGAAGTTCGGGATCGCGTAGAGCAGGCGCGCCCCGGCCGTGAGTTCGGGCGTGAGGCCTTCGGGCACGAGGCCCTTCTCGTCGGTCGGGACCTGCACGTACTTCGGTTCGTAGAGCGAGAACGACTGCAGCGCGCCGAGGTAGGTGGGCGTTTCCACGAGCACCGGGCTATCGGGCGAGACCAGCACCTTGCCGATCAGGTCGAGCGCCTGTTGCGAACCCGTGGTGATGAGCACCTGAGAGGGGCGCACTTTGACGCCGCCCACCGAGTGGCGCGCGGCCACCCATTCGCGCAGCGGCATGTAGCCTTCGGTCGCGCTGTACTGCAGGGCGCCCGAGGGATCGTCGCGCAGGATGCGGTCGGCGGCGGCGCGCATTTCCTCGGCCGGGAAGCTGGCCGGCGCGGGCAGGCCGCCCGCGAACGAAATGACTTCGGGGCGTTCGGTGACCTTCAGGATTTCGCGAATCGCCGAGCTGGTCAGCTTGATTGCACGCTCGGACAGTTGCCACGCGGGCGCGGCCTTGAGATCGCTCTGGTCCATGGGGTCTCCTTGTTGGGGGTAGGCAAGTTGCTGCACGTTCAGATGCAGTTTCAGGGGCGGCATGGGGCGCGATCACGCGCCGCCGGAGGCCGCCGAAAGTTTTGGATTATGACGCGAAACCTGCTCACGCGCGCGCCGGCGCCAGGGCGGTGCGGATCGCCGCGCGGCGCCCCAGCACCACCGTGGCGATCACGGCGGCCGCGTAGAGCCATGCCGAGGGCGTGACCTGCTCGCCGAACAGCAGCGCCGAGAACGCCATCGTGAAGAAAATCTGCAGCAGCTGGACCTGGCCCACGCGCGCCGTGCCGCCCATGGCGAGCCCCGCGTACCACGCGAAAAAGCCGATGAACTGCGAAAACAGCGTGACGTAGCCGAAGGCCAGCCAGGTTTTGAGCGCGACGGGTTCGGGATGCGCGACGTGGTGCGCCCACGCGAGCCAGCCCACGGGCAACACGAGGAACGGCGCGGAGAGCACGAGTGCCCAGCAGATCACCTGCCAGCCGCCGAGCTGGCGCGCGAGGCGCGCGCCTTCGGCATAGCCGAGCGCGCCGACGCCCACCGCGACGAGCATCCACGCGTCGCCCGCGTGCAGCGCGCCGCCGCCCGCCTGGAGCGCGAACGCGACCACGAGCGCGCTGCCGATCAGCGCGCTGACCCAGAACGCCTTCGAGGGCCGCTCGTGCGAGAGCCACGCGGCGTAGATCGCCACGGCGAGCGGTTGCAGCCCGTTGACGATGGCGCCGTGCGAGGCCGGCACGGTCTTCATCGCGAAGGCGGAAAACACCGGAAACGCGACGATCACGCCGAGCGACACCACGGCGAGGCCCTTGACCTGCGGCCAGCTGGGGCGCTTCTCGCGGCGGATGGCGAGCAGCAGCGCGGCCGGCACGGCGGCGGCGAGCGCGCGGCCGAGGCCATTGAGAAGCGGATGGAATTCGGTGACGACGATGCGCGTCATCGGCAGGGTCAGGCTGAAAATCATGACGCCGACGAGGCCGAGCAGCATGCCCTGGGTTTCGCGTGCTTTCATACGTTCCATTGCGCTCGACGGATCAGCGTGCCGGCGCGCCGAGCGTGCGCGGACCGGACGGGGTTTCGAACTGCGCGACGAGCGCCGGCGAAAGGGCTTCTTCCACGGCGATCAGGTGCGCCGCGCCGAGCCACTGAAGCTGCTCGCGCGCCGCCTGCGCCTCTGGATGAAAACCGGTGAGCGACGTGAGCGCGATGCCGCTGTCGGCCAGCACCTGCGACGGGTGGTGCGCCGTGTCCCACTGGATCAGCGAGGGCAGGACGCCGTCGCCCGCGCCTTGCCACGACGGGAAGGCGCCATCTTCCGGCACCGTGAGCTGCCACGAGAAGTCGCCGCGCGTCATCGGCACGAGGGCGGCAATCCGCTGCGGGTACTGTTCACGCCAGCGCTCGAGGCTTTTGGGCGGATCCACGCGCGCAACCCAGTGCGACAGGTACGGGCCCTGTTCGATGCGCGCCTGCACGGCGGGATCGTCGAGCGCGAAAAGGCGCGCGCGGGCGTTCGCGCCGCTCGTTGCCGCAGGATCGACGGCGATGACTTCCAGATACGCGCCGCCCCACAGCCCGAGCAGCCGGTTATGCGTGCGCATGAGCGGGTGCGCGCCGCCGCCCGAAGGTGCGACGCCCAGTGCTTCACTAACGTACTGCACGCCTTCTTCCAGCGTGCGGGCGGCAACGACGAGGTGATCGAGGCGAAGCGGCGTCGCGTTCATGGGGTGAGGGAGCGGGAAGTGTCCTGGGGCCGGAAGAAGCAAGGGAGCAGGGCGGGAACAGGCGGCGCGAACAGTGCGCGCCTGCTTCAACCGAATCCTTACCGGTACGCATGCAATGAAATGTACCGGTATGGCTGCGGACAGTAACGGTACAATCGGCCCGATAGTGCTCTGTACAGTTGAAGTCCAGGGAGAAGTCATGTCCTCCGTCCCGCTAGACCAGATTCCCGCGCCACACGACGCGGCCACGCTTACGCTCGTCGACCAGCTCGTGCAGTGGGGCCGCCGCCGCATCGAGGAGCGCGTGTTCCGCCCCGGCATGCGCATGCCGTCGATCCGCAAGCTCGCGCTCGACAAGGGCGTGTCGCGCTTTACCGTGGTCGAGGCGTATGAGCGCCTGGTCGCGCAGGGCTACCTCGACTCGCGGCGCGGCTCGGGCTTCTACGTGCGCGAGCGG
>DATBXG010000297.1:0-2718 GCA_036514415.1 Paraburkholderia sp. | reverse complement strand
CTGCCGTCGCCGACACGGGGCTGTCGCGGTTCATCCGCCGCGAGATTGCGGCCAGCACCCGGCCTGACCTCACGTCCGCGCGTGTGGTGGTCTCCGGCGGCCGCGGACTCGGCAGCGCCGGGAACTTCGCGATTCTCGATCCGCTCGCGGAAAAGCTGGGCGCCGCCATCGGCGCATCGCGCGCCGCCGTGGATTCCGGGTTCGCTCCCAATGACCTGCAAGTCGGTCAAACCGGCAAGATCGTGGCGCCCGAGCTTTACGTCGCCGTGGGCATTTCCGGTGCGATCCAGCACCTGGCGGGCATGAAGGACTCGAAGGTCATTGTCGCCATCAATAAGGATGCCGAGGCGCCGATCTTTGGCGTGGCCGACTATGGCTTGGTGGGCGATCTCTTCAACGTCGTGCCGGAGCTGGTAAAGGCCCTCTAGTCGCTTCTCAGTGGGACCTTGCCGCCTCGCGCGAGACATCGCGCCACGGCGGCTCTTTCGCGTTTCGGCTTGTTGAGCAGCGAAAATAATCGGCACGGCATTTGCAGCCGCGCCCACCGTGGGTCTGCCCGGCTGCTGCCTTTACAGGTTCCTGAGCGCTACCAGCGCCGCGTCAACCATCGCGCGCACGACCGGTTTCACCTTCGCAGCCAGATCAGGCCGGTATTCGAAAGGCGCCGCTTCGTTCATGTAGGTCGACTGGCACATTTCCAGTTGAATCGCATGCACGCCGCGCTCGGGCCGGCCGTATTCGCGCGTGATGAAGCCGCCCTTGAAGCGCCCGTTGTGCACCCAGGTAAAAGGCTGGCCGGCTAGCCGTGCGGTTACCGCCTCCATGATGCGCGGGTCGCAGCTGCTTCCAGAATTCGTGCCCAGGTTCAGATCGGGCAACTTGCCCTCGAAGAGCCGCGGCAGGACGCTCGCGATGGAGTGCGCCTCCCACAGCAGCACGCGGCCGTGAATGGCCCGCAAACGCTCCAGCTCCGCCTGCAGCTTCTCGTGGTACGGCCGCCAGTACCGTTCGAGCCGCAGCGCCTTGTCAGCTTCGGATGGGCCTGCGCCGTCACGGTAGAGCGGCTCTCCGCGAAATGTCCCGGTCGGGCAAAGCCCCGTTGTCGTCTGGCCGGGATAGAGACTCTCCCCCGTGGACGGGCGGTTCAGGTCGATCACGTAGCGGGAAATCGTGGCCCCGAGCACGGACGCGCCGGCACTGCGCGCGAAGTCGTAGAGCGTGTCCAGATGCCAGTCCGTGTCGGCCAGCTCACCGGCTATCCCGGTCAATTGCCCGCCCACCTCGTGTGGAATTCCGGTTCCAGCATGCGGGATGGATACCAGCAGCGGAAGCGTGCCTTCATGGAATTCATAAACCGCGGTATTCAAGGTCCGTCTCCTGATTCAATAAATCGCTGGCCGACGCCGCGAACGCGAGGCTTCGGCCCTTGGGCCTGTTCACATTCATAACAGGCTTGCGCTGGCCGCCAGAAGGGCCGAGCGCAAGGATTGCGACGAAGCGAATACTCGAACGCAAAAAGCGCCTGCCTCCCGAAGATGCGGCGAGGCAGGCGATGGTCGATAATCGAGTCCCTTAATTTTCGAGCCTTTTGAGCAACGCATCCGGCACATCGATCTCCGTGACGTTGAGGTGACTGCCGGGAATGCGCACGCCATGCGCGGCCAGCCGCTCGATTTGCGAAGACAGACGTGCGGTGAAGTCCTCGACGACCAGTTCCGGCTTGATGGCAAGCACGAACAGACCGACGCCGGGAGACTGGCTGCCTTCGGCGTAACTCGGTGCGTCCATGGACCAGTTGCTGCCGGCCAGCCCCGCCACGAGGAACTCCAGCATCATCGCGATGTTGGCCCCGCGCGCCCCGCCAAACGCGAGCAGGAGCCCCTTCACGGCCTCGCGCGCGTCCGTCGTCGGGTTGCCTTGCGCATCGACGGCCCAGCCCTCGGGAATGGTTTCGCCACGCGCCGCCGCCTGGCGGATGTTCACGAACGCCGTTGCGCTCGAGGCCTGGTCGATGACGAACGGCTTTGCGCCCGCTAGCGGTGCGGCAAACGACAAAGGGTTCGTGCCGTAGACGGCCTTGCGGCTTTCCAGCGTCGTCATCTGCGCCGTGGCGTTCGTCGTTGCGATCGCAACGAGTCCCGCCTCGGCCAGGCGGCGCGTGTAATAGCCAAGCTCGCCAACCGTGAAGCTGTTCGCCTGCAGCAGCAGCGTCACGCCATAGTCGTTCGCGCGCCGCACGAGCTCGTCAAATGCCAGATCGAATCCGAACTGGGCGATGCCGCGTTTCGCGTCGATCGCGATGGCGGCCGGCGCGGGAAACGTCACCGCGGGTCGCGCGTCTTTCGCGATGCGCCCCTTGACGAAGCCATCCAGATAATCGAACAGGTGGGCGAACCCCACCGCACGGCTGCCGGCCCATTCGGCAGAGACGACCGCATTCGCGAGCGCATGGGCGACGTCATCGCTCGCGCCGGCTTTGACCGCCGCTCGGCGAGCGATGTCGTGGGCTTCCAGTGTTTCAAGGCGCACTGTCACTTCCTTCGGTTGATGTAACTGGGCAATCGCCGCCACACGCCGGTGTCGCGGCGGCTCACGTGCACAATCTATGCGGCGTCTTCGCTCAACACCATCAGCTGCGTGTTGCCGCCAGCGGCGCTCGCGTTGACCGTCGTGACCCGCTCGCGCACAAGCAGCGTCCAGTCGTACTGACCGTCCGGG
>DATBXG010000296.1:0-2312 GCA_036514415.1 Paraburkholderia sp. | reverse complement strand
GAAGCGTTGCGCGTCGCCCTGTGCCTGCGCGACCACGCGCTCGCTGTACGCCTTGGCGTCGTCGATGAGACGTGCTGCGTCGGCCTGCGCGCGCGGCAGCAGCTGGTCGGCATAGGCCTGTGCATCGCGCTTCGCGCGATCGCGTTCCTGGCGCGCCTTCGCCTCGTCGTCGAGTGCGGCCTGCACCTGGTCCGGTGCCGAAACGCCCTGGATCGCCACGCCGGTCACGCCGAGGCCCGTCTTGTATTCATCGAGCGCATGCTGGATCGTATCGGCGAGCTGCGCGCGAATCGGCTCGCGGTCCGCGTACAGCAAGTCGCTCGTGCTGCGTGCGCCCGCCACCGTGCGCACCGCCGCCTGCGCGGCCTGCGTGACGGCGAGGTCGGGATCGACGCTGCGGAAGAGATAGTCGGTTGGCTGCTTGACCTGGTACTGCACGGTGAAGCGCACATTGAGAATATCGCCGTCGTGCGTAATGACTGCGGCGTCCTTCACGTTCGCCGCGCGCACGAGGTTGCTGCGGCCGATCTCGACGGTGCGGATCTGACCGACATTGACGATTTCGTGGGTCTGGAACGGATACGGCATGCGCCAGTGCACGCCCTGGCCGACCGTGTGGCGATACTGGCCGAACTGGAGCACGACGCCCGCCTGCCCTTCCTGGACTACGAACACGCCGCTGCCCACATAGATCGCGATGAGCACGCCGAGCACGATACCCACGCCGATGCGCGCACCATGCCCATTGTCCGGACGCGGCCCGAAGCCGCCGGGACCCTTGCCCTTGCGGCCGAAGAAAGCAGACATGCGACGGTTGAAGTCGCGCCACATTTCGTCGAGATCGGGCGGACCGTCACCCTTGTCGCCGTTTTTGCCCGGCGGGCGACGCCCGTCGTCAGAACGCTGGCCATTGCCGTCGCCTCGCCCCCAACGCGGGTCGTTCAGCGAGAAAATGGCGCGCGCGCGCTGCCTGCCAGTCCGCTTGTTGTAATCGTTCACCTGTGTTCGTTCACCAGAGTAGACAGCGGGTCAATTGCGTGCGGAATCCATCGGAGCCGCCGGGCCGGCCTTGTGTGCAAGCCGGTGCCGGGCGCGCTTCAGCGCTCGTGCCCGGGTTCCCAGCGAGGTTCTTCCTGAGCCGCGTACCAGTCGGCGGCCAGTGGCTGCGACGCGTCGGCTAGCGGCTCGGCAGTCGCGATTTCGGCGATGACGGAGCGCAGCGCATCCAGTCCGACACCCGTGCGTGCGCTCAAAAAGACGCGCGAAATATTACCATATTCATCCCGCTCGACCGTTCCGCCGCGGGCCGCCAGTTCAGGCACGGCGTCGATCTTGTTGAAGACGAGCACCTGGCGGATCGTGTCCGCGCCGATATCGCGCAGCACCTCGTTGACCTGATCGATCTGGTCGAGACGCACGGCGCTCGATGCATCCACCACGTGCAGCAGCAGGTCCGCCTGAACCGTTTCCTGCAGCGTTGCGCGAAACGCGGCGACGAGCTGGTGAGGCAGCTCGCGGATGAACCCCACTGTGTCCGATAGCACGATCTGACCCACTTCGTCGCCGAGCCAGACGCGGCGCGAGGTCGTGTCGAGCGTGGCGAAGAGCTGGTCGGCCGCGTAGGCCTGCGCCTTCGTGAGCGCATTGAAGAGCGTGGACTTGCCCGCGTTCGTGTAGCCGACGAGCGAGACCGACATCGTGCGGTTGCGCTCGCGCTGGCGCCGTTGCGTGCCGTGCTGGCGACGCAGCTTCGCAAGCTTGCCCTGGAGCATCTTGATGCGCTCGCCAATGAGCCGGCGGTCGGTTTCGAGCTGCGTTTCACCCGGGCCGCGCAGGCCGATACCGCCCTTCTGGCGCTCGAGGTGGGTCCAGGCGCGCACGAGGCGCGTGGCGAGGTATTGCAGCTGCGCGAGCTCGACCTGCAGCTTGCCTTCGTGGCTGCGCGCGCGCTGCGCGAAGATGTCGAGAATCAGGCTCGTGCGGTCGATCACGCGGCGATTGAGCGCACGCTCCAGGTTACGTTGCTGGGCGGGCGACAGCGCGTGATTGAAAATGACGATTTCGACGTCGTTCGCCTCGCAGGCGAGACGCAGCTCTTCTGCCTTGCCGCTGCCGACGAACATGGCAGCATCGGGGCTGGAGCGTCGCCCGGTAAGCGCGACGGCGGGATGGGCGCCCGCGCTTTTGGCGAGCAGGCTGAGTTCTTCGAGACTGGCTTCGAAGTCGGTCTTGCCGAAGTCGATGCCGACGAGTGCGGCGTTGATCAAATTAGAGGATGTCAAAATGAAAGCGGCCGGACCAGAGCAGCCTGC
>DATBXG010000295.1:0-6470 GCA_036514415.1 Paraburkholderia sp. | reverse complement strand
CACGGCGATCTTCACGTTCATCAGCGCGTGGAATGAGTTCGCGGTGGTCTACACGCTGATCCGCTCGCCCGAGAACAAGACGCTCACGGTGCAGGTCACCGACATGGTGGCCGGCAAGTACACCGTGGAATGGCAGCTCGTGATGGCGGCGACGCTCGCGGCCACGCTGCCGGTTTCGGTGGTGTTTGCCTGGCTGCAGCGCTATATGGTGAAGGGGCTGGCGCTCGGCGCCGTGAAGTGACGGCCGTCGATTGTCGATCGAAGTGAAAACGACGGGCGCAGGCCCGTCGTTTTTCTGTGTGCGCGGAGTTCAGCGCGCGAGATAGTCGTGCACGACTTCGCCCAGCCCGAGCGTGAGGTCGGCGATCAGATGGCGGGCCTCGACGATCTCCAGCACCGGCAGATCCGCGACGGGCGCGAGCGCGTGGGGCACCAGATGCAGCGCTGCCGGCCCGGTCCACGCGCCCTTCATCCGGATGTCCTGCAAGTGGTAGCGCACCAGCTCGCACACGCGCGGCGAGCCGTCCACGTGCGGCACGATCTTGAGCAGATAGTTCGGGCCTGCGAGCCGCTTGCCCTGCTCTTCCAGATCGAGCTCGCGATGCTTGTAGCCCATCGTCCCGATGGCGATGCGCACCGGACCATAGTCGAGTGTGCCGACCAGCGTATCGGAGTGCGGCGCGAGCGTGGGCGTCGCCAGCTTCTTTGGGAATCCCCACAGCTCGCGGCCACCGGCAATCGGCGGGTGGTCGTCGAGATACATCGAGTGCGTGTAGCTGCCCGGCTTGCCGTCATACATCACCGGAATCACCTGGCCGCTTTCCGTGTAGTCGCCGAAGCCCGTCGAATCGGGCATGCGGATGAACTCGTAGCTCACGAGCGGCTCGACGACCTCGAGCGGCGCCGGCACGACCTTGCGCAAACGGTCCATGTCGGTGCGGTAGGTGATGATGAGGAATTCGCGATTGACGAACTTGTACGGACCCGGCGGATACGCAGGGTTGGTGAACGGCATCGCGAAGGCCCTGGATTGTATGTTCTGCATGAGCGGTCTCACGGTAGTGGCGAAGGAGCGACTGCATTCGAACGCGTTGTTCGACACTGATAGCGGGCTGCCGGTTCCGCGGAAAAAACGGCGCACGAACGGCGTGACTAGCCGGTGAGACGGCGCGCACGTCGTCGGTGTGGAGGAAAGCGCCGGGTACGAGGGTGTCGTGCCCGGTGTCGCGGCGAGAACCCGCTGACCAGTACAGGAACCGACTCTCCGAGAGTCTGTCGGCAATCGGTGACGATTTGAGGACGGTCAGGAAGCCGGGAGAAAGCAGCCCGACACGAATCGCAGTCGCAGTCGCAGTCGCAATCGCAATCGCAATCGCAATCGCAATCGCGCCAATCGTGCAAACGATCGCATTACAAAGGCACTACCGCGCGCTTGCAATGCCGTGCAACGTCAACCCGCCGCGGCGCCGCCCAGTGAGCAGCCGCCCGCGCCCGCTGCCGTAAGGATGAAAAGCAAAAGGCGAAGGATGTGCCTAGTCCATCGCCGCGTGGCTCGTATCGGCAGTGGCGGCGTTCGCGTTGGTCCGGATCAGAAAGAGCAGCGGAATCACGCACAGCGTGGCCACGAACATCATCTTGAAGTCGTTCAGATACGCGATCATCTGGGCCTGCTGCGTGATCGACTGATTGAGCAGGGCGAGATCGTACCGCGAACCGCTTTCGAGCATCGCCTGAACCGCCGGATTGAAGGGCGTGATATTGGCGGCGAGGTCCGAGTGCGCGATCTGCGTGCCGCGCGTGACGAACGTCTGCACGATCGAAATGCCGATACTGCTGCCGATATTGCGCATGAGGCTATAGGTGGCGGTGCCGTCCGCGCGAAGCTGTGGTGTGAGCGTCGAGAAGGTCAGCGCGGAAAGCGGCACGAACACGAAGCCAAGCCCGAAGCCCTGCACCACGCCGGGCCACACGATATCCGAGGCGGAGAGCACGAGCGTGTACTGCATCATCTGCCATAGCGCGTACGCGGAGACCACGAAGCCGAACAGCAGCATCACGCGCGCGTCCACGCGCTTCAGCATGCGGCCCGCTATCAGCATGGCGATCATGGTGCCCGCGCCGCTCGGCGCGGTGACGAGCCCCGTGGTCGCGACCGGATAGCCCATGAGGTTCTGGAGCATGGGCGGCAAGAGCGCCCGCGTGGCGTACAGCACCGCGCCGATCACGAAGATGAAAAGCGTGCCCGTCGCGAAGTTGCGGTCCTTGAGCAGCTGATAGCGAAAGAACGTGCCCGGCCCCGATGTGGCCGTGTGCACGATGAAGAATGCGAAGGCAATGGCCGCCACCAGGGCTTCAATGCGGATCTCGAGCGAGCCGAACCAGTCGAGCTGCTCGCCGCGGTCGAGCAAGGCCTGCAACGCGCCAATGGCAAGCGCGAGCGTGGCGAAGCCGAACACGTCGAAGCGCTGCGTGCGACCCGGCTTGCGCGCAGGCATGAAGGTCGAGACGCCGAAAAACGCGAAAAGGCCCACGGGCACGTTGATGAAGAACACCCAGCGCCAGTTGTAGCTATCGGTGAGCCAGCCGCCCAGCGTGGGCCCGAGCACCGGGCCGACCATCACGCCCATGCCCCAGACGGCCATGGCCTGCCCCTGACGCTCGCGCGGGTTGATGTCGAGAAGGATGGACTGCGAAAGCGGCACGAGCGACGCGCCGAACACCCCCTGCAGCAGCCGCGACGCGACGATCTCGCCGAGCGTTTCGGAAAGCCCGCATAGCGCCGAAGCCACGGTGAAGCCGGCAATCGCCATGCCGAGCAGCCGCTTCACGCCGTATCGGTCGGCCAGCCAGCCCGTGAGCGGCGTGGCGATGGCCGCCGCGACGATATATGACGTGAGCACCCAGGTGATCTCGTCCTGGGACGCAGACAGCGTGCCCTGCATGTGCGGCAGCGCGACGTTGGCGATCGTGCTATCCAGCGTCTGCATCAGCGTGGCGAGCATGATCGAGAGCGTGATCATGCCGCGGTTGAGCGGGGCTTCCTTGCGAGGCTCCGCCCGATGCTGCGCGGCGGCGCCGTCCTGCATGACTGCGGTCATCGTGCGGTTTTCTTGCGGGTATAGCGATTGGGGACGGAGCAAAGGTGAAATAGTAAGCATGCTTATTATACGACTCGCGCCTGGCGACGCAATCGGTATCGATGCGGTGTCGATGAGGGGGACAGTGCGTTTCGCGCAACGCGCTCCCCCGTATAATCTCGCGATGACTACCGACCTCGAAAAGCGCTTTGGCTTCCTGGTCGTCGACGTGGGCCGGCTTTATGGCAAACGTTACGACGAGCTTGCGAAGTCGTCACTCGAACTCACGCGCGCGCAGTGCCGCATGATCGCGTATCTCGCGCACTACGGCGACATGAACCAGGCGCGCCTCGCCGAACTGCTGGAGGTCGCCCCGATTTCCGCGGGCCGTCTGCTGGAGCGCATGGAAGAAGGCGGCTGGGTCGTGCGCACGCCCAACCCCGACGACCGCCGCGAATGGCTGGTGAGCCTCACGCCCAGGGCCGAAGGCGTGCTCGCGGGTGCGCGGCGTGTGGGCGACGAGGTGCAGGCGGAGGCGCTCGCGGGCTTCACGCTCGACGAAGCCGAGCAGTTCAGCGCGATGCTCCAGCGCGTGCGCGCCAATCTCGGCGCGCTCGTGGAGCGTTGAGGAACACTACTGGAACGAAACTCGATGAACGCGCTCGCCAGCGCGGCGGCGGCCCCGGAGAACCGCCGCCGCGTTGCGGCTCCGCACGTTAGCGCAGGCGCACGAGCGTGGACTTGAGCTCCGTATACTTCTCGAGTGCATGCAGCGACTTGTCGCGGCCGTTGCCCGACTCCTTGAAGCCGCCGAACGGGAAGTTCATGTCGCCGCCTTCGTCGTAGCAGTTCACCCACACCGTGCCCGCGCGCAGGCGGCGCGAGATTTCGTGCGCGTGCGTGAGATTGGCTGTCCATACAGCCGCTGCGAGCCCGTAGTCGCTGTCGTTGGCGATGCGAACCGCCTCGTCGATCGTGTTGAACGTGATGACGGAAAGCACCGGCCCAAAGATTTCTTCACGCGCGATCTTCGCGTCATGGTGCGTATCGAACACCGTGGGCTCGACGTAGAAGCCGCCGCTCTCCGCGTTCACGCGCTCGCCGCCTGTCAACAGCTTCGAGTCCTTGCGGCCCGCCTCGATGTAGCTCAGCACGCGCTCGAGCTGGATCTTGTCGACGATCGCACCCATCGACACCTGCGGATCGAGAGGATTCCCAGGCTTGTATGCCTTCGCGGCCTCGATGAGCTTCGCGAGGAATACATCCTTGATCTCGCGATGCACGAGCAGGCGCGAGCCCGCCGTGCACATTTCACCCATGTTGTAGAAGATCGCGCCCGCCGCGGCGTTCGCGGCGCGGTCGAGATCCGGGCAGTCGGGCAGCACGATGTTGGGCGACTTGCCGCCCAGTTCGAGCCACACGCGCTTGAGGTTCGACTGGCCCGCATACTGCATGATCTGCTTGCCCACGTTCGTCGATCCCGTGAACGCAATGCAGTCCACGTCGCGATGCAGAGCGAGCAGCTTGCCGGGCTCGCCGCCGCCCGGCAGCACGTTGAACACGCCCGCCGGTATGCCGGCCTCATGCGCGAGTTGCGCCACGCGAATCGCGGTGAGCGGCGACTTCTCCGAAGGCTTGAGCACGACGCTGTTGCCCGCCGCGAGCGCGGGGCCGAACTTCCACGAAGCCATGAGGATCGGAAAATTCCACGGCACCACGGCGGCGACCACGCCAATGGGTTCGCGCGTAACGAGACCCACGAGATGATGGTCCGCGGGCACGACTTCGCCGCCCACCTTGTCGATGGCTTCGGCGAACCACTCCACGCAATAGGCTGCGCCCGGCACGTCCACGGCCGTGGTGTCGCCAATGGGCTTACCCGCGTCGAGCGTTTCGAGCAGCGCGAGTTCGTCGAGATGCTCGCGCATGAGCGCGGCCCAGCGCAGCAAGACTGCCTTGCGTGCGCGTGGGTTCAGGCCCGCCCATACGCCTTCATCGAATGCGCGGCGCGCGGCGGCAACCGCCGCGTCCACGTCGGCCGCGCCGCAGTCTGCGACGCTCGCGAGCACCCGGCCGTCGATCGGGCTCACGCAGTCGAAGGTGCGGCCCGAGTACGCGTCGCGATACGCGCCGTCAATGAATGCACGGCCCTCGATCGGTAGCGTCGCGGCCTTGTCCTGCCAGTAAGCGAGAGTTTTCATTTCCATGAGGATGCCTCAATGATTTGCGATTCACCTTGCCCGCCTCGATGCGGCGTCAGGTGAAACGGGTTTGCGCGATCAGGAAGTCAGAAGGTGGGCGGCGAGTTCGCCGACACCACTTCGCAGACTTCGTTCGCGCTGGGATTGCGAAACCGGTGCGGGAAGCGACTTTCGAAGTAGTAGCTGTCTCCGGGGTCGAGCAGCCACGTCGTCCCGTCGACGGACAGCTCCAGCTGACCCGTGACCACCACGCCGCCTTCGTGCCCCGCGTGCGTCAGCATTTCGGGGCCAGTATCGGCAAGCGGCTGATAGACCTCGCGCATGATGCACATGTTGCGGTCCTTCATGTTCGCGCCGGCCAGATAGAACTCGATGGATTCGTTGCCGAGATTTGGCATTTCGCCGCGCCGGGACACGACCCCCGTCCCCTCGCTCAGATCGAACGTGAAGAACTCGGCAAGGCTCATCGGTATGCATTCGAGGAGCTTCTTGAGCGACCCGACAGAGGGACTGACTCGACTTTGCTCGATCAGCGAGATCGCGCCATTGGTCACGCCAGCGCGCTTGGCGAGTTCGCGCTGCGACAGGCCATAGCGTTTGCGAACATGTCGCAGGCGCGTGGCGACTTCGGACGACACGGAAGCGGACTCGGACACGATGAAGGACCGTTGGCAAGAAGACGCGCGTGCACCGCGCGGTGGAGGTGTTGAATATTCTAATCAGTTTGCTTTATTTTGCGTCAGTACAAACCCCTGTAAGTTATTCGCAATATAGGACGCGAGCCGCTATTTCATTACACATCCTATCTTTTGGCGGCGTCGGGGAAAGTGCTGACATCAAAAACTTGAAAAAATAATTGACGCCCTTTTTGGCTCGTATATGCTGAACTACAGGTCGAACAGTGCATTGTTTCAGCCGTATTGCAGCGCAAAAACCGCGTTTTATGCGAGAAACATTGCGAGTCGGCCGCGTTTGGAAAGCGATACATCGAAGTCGTTCAATGTTTGAAGCAACAATGAAATTGACGACCTCGAATGCCTGAACCAGACGTCTTTGTTCAACGCAACCGGTCGAGTGTAATTGTGAGAGTCCGTGGCCCTCTGGTGAGATGGGATCGTAGTCATGCGAGGTGTCTTCGCAGTGACTGCGCTGCCTTCGCCGACGGCAGTAGCGGCAGGCTTGCCTCTCGCCT
>DATBXG010000294.1:0-2820 GCA_036514415.1 Paraburkholderia sp. | reverse complement strand
GCGGCAACGGGAATGCAATGTTTTCCTCGATACCTTCGAGCGCGCGCACGTTGCGCGCACCAAGTTCGTGCAGGCGGCGAATGATCTCCTGAGCCAGCGCTTCCGGAGCCGACGCTCCGGCCGTCAGGCCGATCCGGCGCTTGCCGGCGAGCCACAGCGGGTCGATCTGCTCGGGGGCATCCACCATATAGGCGGGAATGCCGCGCTTCTCGGCCACTTCACGCAGCCGGTTCGAATTGGAACTGTTCGGGCTACCCACCACGATCACGACATCGCACTGCGGCGCCATGAACTTGACCGCATCCTGGCGATTCTGCGTGGCGTAGCAGATGTCCTGCTTCTTCGGCTCGCGAATCGCCGGAAAGCGCGCCTTGAGCGCAGCGATGATTTCTGCGGCGTCATCCACGGAAAGCGTGGTTTGCGTGACGAACGCCACGCGCTGCGGATCGCGCAGCTCGAGCGCCTCGACATCGACGATGTCTTCGACGAGGTACATGCCCTCGGCCACCTGCCCCATCGTGCCTTCCACTTCCGGATGGCCCTTGTGCCCGATCATGACGATGTCGAGCCCCTCTTCGCGCATCTTGGCGACTTCCACGTGCACCTTGGTCACGAGCGGGCAGGTCGCGTCGTAGACGCGCAGGCCGCGGGCCTCGGCGTCGGCGCGCACCGACTTGGAGACGCCGTGCGCGCTGAAGATCACGGTGTTGCCGGACGGGACCTCATCGAGCTGCTCGATGAAGATCGCCCCTTTCTTGCGCAGATCTTCGACGACATAGGCGTTGTGGACGATCTCGTGGCGTACGTAGATCGGTGCGCCGTGCAGCTGGATGGCGCGTTCGACGATCTCGATGGCCCGATCGACGCCGGCACAGAAGCCACGCGGCTGGGCGAGCAGGATTTCCGCGTCGGCCAAGTCTGCGGCAATGAGGGACGTGTCCGTGTTGGTCATGGGCTTTAGAGGATTCCGATGATTTGTACTTCGAACGCAACCGCCTGGCCTGCGAGCGGGTGGTTGAAATCGAACAGCGCGGAGGTCTCGTTCACTTCCTTGAGCACACCCGCGTAGCGGCCGCCGTTGGGCGCGTTGAACTCGATCAGGTCGCCCGGATTGAACTCCTCGCCGATCATGCCGTTTTCGCGCAAGGTCTTGAGCGAGACGCGCTGGATCAGGTCGGGGTTGCGCTGGCCGAAAGCCACGCCGGGTTCTAGCTGAAAGGTCGAGTGGTGACCCACCTTCAGGCCCTGCAAAATATCTTCCAGCGGCGGCGCGAGCTGGTCGGCGCCCATCAGCAGGGTCGCGGGACGGTCGACAAAGGTATTGACGATTTCGGTGCCATCGGCGAGCGAAAGCCGGTAGTGCAGCGTCACGTGGGAACCGGGTTTCACTTCGGAGATGTCAATGATGCTCATGCGTAACTCATTTCGTCGGAACGCGCGCTTCGCGCGTGCGCGCCGCAAGGCGCCGGTCCGGCCTGCGTCGGGCGGCCGGAAAGCATCTATTGTAAGCCACTTGGCCGGGGCGGTCGCGGCACGTTTGTGCACTGGCGACACGACTGCGCGCCTGCGCCGCGCGCTCCGGCCCTGCCTGCGGAGGATGTCATGACGGAACTTGACTGCATGCCGGAAGCGCCGCCGTGGGCCAATGGCTGCGCCCTCGACTTGCCCTTGCCGTGCCTCGGCTGCGCGGAGCGCGGTCCCGCCCCCAGCGCCGCACGCTCCGCGTCGGCGGCGCCGGCTTCGGCATCGGCTCGCGACGGAGCGCCTCCTGCAGCACGACGCCACGACATGCCCCGCGAGCGCCTGCGCAAGGCCGGCCCCGCCGCGCTCTCCGATGTGGAATTGATCGCGATCTTGCTGGGCTCGGGTTTGCCGGGTCATGACGTCTTCGAGGTAGCCCGCTCGCTGCTCGCCCATTTCGGCTCGCTGCGCGCCATGCTCGACGCCCAGCGCGAAGAATTCGAGGCCCTGCGCGGCATCGGGCCCGCAAAGGCTGCGTTGCTGCAAGCCGTAACCGAGGTCGCACGACGGGCGCTCGCCGAAGCGCTCGACGACAAGCCCCTCGTCGATTCACCCGGCGCGGTCGAGGACTATTTGCGTCTCCTGATCGGCGGTCGGCCCCACGAAGTGTTCGTGTGCCTTTTTCTGGATGCACGCCATCGGCTGATCCGCTCGGAAGAAAGCTCGCGCGGTTCGCTGACTCGCATGGCGGTGTATCCTCGTGAAATCGTGCGGCGCGCGCTGATGCTCAACGCCGCGAGCCTGATCGTCGCTCACAATCACCCTTCGGGCGCGGTGCAGCCGAGCGCGAGCGACCGGCGCCTCACGCGGGTGCTGCGCGAAACGCTGGCGCTCGTGGAAGTCCAGCTCATCGATCACCTCGTCATCGGCGCACGGGAGACGTTTTCCTTCGCGCGCCACGGCTGGAACTGAGCCGACGCCACCGCACAACAACATCCGCAAATCGGGTTTGATATTCCTGGCATTTTTCTGCTAGAATTGCGGTTTGCCTATTTCCAACCCTGTTCCGAAGCCCAACAAGGCGTTCCAGGGGAAATATGGCCTGGGTTCGAGGTTGTCTCTCATCCATACGTGAGCGCGCTCTTGGTCCGGCCATTTCTCGCCTGGGAAACCCTTAAGCGGCTCTCGAACTCAGAATTTCCGTAGGAGTGTACTCATGGCACGTGTATGCCAAGTCACTGGGAAAGCGCCGATGAGCGGCAACAACGTTTCCCACGCGAACAACAAGACCAAGCGCCGTTTTCTCCCGAATCTGCAAAACCGCCGTTTCTGGGTTGAAAGCGAAAACCGTTGGGTGCG
>DATBXG010000293.1:0-2426 GCA_036514415.1 Paraburkholderia sp. | reverse complement strand
CCCGATTCGAGAAAAGCGCTTGCAAGCGCGCGCGAGTGTCTCTATAATTCGCGCCTCGACAGGCTCGTAGCTCAGTTGGTTAGAGCACCACCTTGACATGGTGGGGGTCGTTGGTTCGAATCCAATCGAGCCTACCAACGAACACGCAGTAAAGAAGTTGTACCTTGCAGCAACTTGTGAATGACGCATTCCCTCGCGGGTCTGCGTCATTTTCTTTTGGTGCGATCGCCGGGTCATAGCGATGGGCGCAGTTTGGCGCAAGCCGGTGCGCGCTAATCACACGCACTGCTATCCATAGCGCGCCTGCACGCGCATAGCTTCGCAGAAATCGTCAGTTCTTCTCGCGGCGCAAGCCTGCTTGAATGGGCGCTCCACGTCCAGCCGAGGAGACTTTCGATGTCCGAAGTTCAAACGCCGCGCCCCGCCGTTTCCGCTTCTTCCGTTCCTCTGCGCCCGGCCGCCGGGCAACACGCCGAAACAACGCTCGACCTGCATCAGGTTGCGGGCCGCATCGGCGCGCGCATCGACGGTGTGCACCTCGGCGCCGATCTCGACAACGCCACCTTCAACGCGATTCACGCCGCCCTGCTGCGCCACAAGGTGCTGTTCTTCCGTGGCCAGCAGCATCTCGACGACGCCTCGCAGGAAGCCTTCGCGCGACGCTTCGGCGTGACGGTCGCGCATCCCACGGTGCCCTCGGTCGAAGGCGGCAGTCTGCTGGAACTCGATTCGCTGCACGGCGCACGCGCCAACTCCTGGCACACAGACGTCACCTTCGTCGACGCCTACCCGAAAGTCTCGATCCTGCGCGCCGTGGTGATCCCACCATTTGGCGGCGACACGGTCTGGGCCAATACGGCCGCCGCGTATGCGCAACTGCCCGAGCCGCTGCGCGCACTCGCCGACACACTCTGGGCGCTGCACACGAACGCCTACGACTACGCCTCCACGCACGCCAACGCCGATAGCGCGCAGCTCAAGCGTTACCGCGAAGTCTTCACGTCGAAGCGCTACGAGACCGAGCACCCCGTCGTGCGCGTGCATCCGGAAACGGGAGAACGCACACTCGTGCTCGGCCACTTCGTGCAGCGGCTCAAGGGTCTTTCGTCGTTCGATTCCGCGCATCTGCTGCAAGTGTTCCACGAGCATGTGACGCGGCTCGAAAACACGGTGCGCTGGAGCTGGCAGGAAGGCGACGTCGCGATCTGGGACAACCGCGCGACGCAGCACTACGCAATCAACGACTACGGCGACGCGCGCCGCATCGTGCGACGCGCGACCGTGCGCGGCGAAGTGCCGGTGAGCATCGACGGGCGTACGAGCGTGGTCGTGCGGGAGGAAGGCGCGACGCTGCAGTGATCCGTTGTTCTGTTTCGCCTGCGGGCGAAGCCGAAAGTTGTCTTCGCAACGACAAGGAACCGCGCGTTCACGCCAGCGCGGGTGCGCTCCCGCGGGCCGCGTTCGCGCCGCGCGCTGCTCGCCCGGCCGCCTGCCCCGCGCTGCCCAGGTTGAACACGGCCACGGCGTCGCGCAGCACATCGGCCTGCGATTCGAGCGATTGCGCTGCCGCGGCCGCCTCCTCCACGAGCGCCGCGTTGCGCTGCGTGACCTCGTCGATCTGCGCGATCGCGCGGTTCACCTGCTCGATGCCGTCGCTCTGCTCGTGCGTTGCGGTCTCGATCTCGCTCATGATCCCGCTCACGCGCGCCACCGCATTGCGCGCCTCGTCCATCGTGCGGCGCGCGTCCTCCACGAGGCGCGCGCCCGCACCGACCGTCGCCGCCGAGGCGGCGATCAGCTCCTTGATCTCCTTGGCCGCCGTGCCCGAACGCTGCGCGAGGCTGCGCACCTCGCTCGCCACGACCGCGAAGCCGCGCCCCTGCTCGCCCGCGCGCGCCGCTTCCACGGCCGCATTGAGCGCGAGGATGTTGGTCTGGAAAGCGATGCCCTCGATGATGCCGGTGATCTCCTCCACCTTCTGCGACGAAGCCGTAATGTCGCTCATCGTCGCGTTTACGCGGGCCACCACGTCGGCGCCGCGCGTGACCGTTGCGAGCGCGGACTGCGCGAGCCCGCTCGCCTCCTTCGCGCCGTCCGTGTTCTGGCGCACCGCCGCCGAAAGCTCCTCGATGCTCGCCGCCGTTTCCTCGAGCGCCGCAGCCTGCTGCGCCGTGCGGTCCGAGAGATCGACGTTGCCCGACGCGATCTGTTTCGCGCCCTGCGTGATTTCGTGCGTGCTGCCGCGCACGCGCGCGACAGTGCCCACGAGGCCGTCGCGCATCGTCTGCAGCGCGCCCAGCAGTTGGCCCATTTCGTTGTTCGAGCGCACTTTCACCTCCACGGTCAGGTCGCCCGCCGCAATGCGCTCGAAGTGACGGATCGCATGGTTCACCGGCTTGACCACGGCCGCGGCGAGCCCCACGCGC
>DATBXG010000292.1:0-5013 GCA_036514415.1 Paraburkholderia sp. | reverse complement strand
GCTACGCGATGATCAAGAAGCTGAAGGTCTACGCAGACGCAACGCACCCGCACTCGGCACAACAGCCGAAGGCGCTCGAGATCTAAGGGGAGCCCACATGATCGGTAACTGGAATTACGGTACGGGCCGCCGCAAGAGCGCCGTCGCTCGTGTCTTCATCAAGTCGGGCAAGGGCGAAATCGTCGTCAACGGCAAGCCCATCGCCGACTACTTCTCGCGCGAAACGTCGCTCATGATCGTGCGTCAGCCGCTGGAACTCACGAACCACGGCACGACGTTCGACATCAAGGTGAACGTGACGGGCGGCGGCGAAACCGGCCAGGCCGGCGCAGTTCGCCACGGCATCACGCGCGCGCTGATGGACTACGACGCGACGCTCAAGCCGGCACTGTCGCAAGCTGGCTTCGTCACCCGTGACGCACGTGAAGTGGAACGTAAGAAGGTCGGTTTCCACAAGGCACGTCGCCGCAAGCAGTTCTCGAAGCGTTAATTTCACATTGGCGCTTTGGCCTGTGCTCCTCGCGGAGCACGGCGCTGCTGCAAGAGCCGTCCGCGCTTTCCTGCGCCGGGCGGCTTTTTTCGTTTGCTTTTTCGCTTTTGTCAGCGTGTCCCGCGTGTGGCGCGCAAGCTGCGACAATTTTGGAGAAACCCTTGATTTCGTGGGCTTAAGCACGATATCGGGAAGAGCCCTACAATAGCGGCTAGAAGCTTTTTTGGAGAGTTCGAATGAGCGCTGTCACCGAAACTACCGCGACCGAAATGCCCGGTCCCTTCGTTTTCACCGAAGCAGCGGCTGACAAGGTCAAGCAACTGATCGACGAGGAAGGCAACCCGGAGCTGAAGCTGCGCGTATTCGTGCAGGGCGGCGGCTGCTCGGGCTTCCAGTATGGATTCACGTTCGACGAGACGATCAACGAAGACGACACCGTGATGAACCGCAACGGCGTCCAGCTTCTGATCGACTCGATGAGCTATCAGTACCTCGTCGGCGCCGAGATCGACTACAAGGACGATCTGAACGGCGCGCAATTCGTCATCAAGAACCCGAACGCGAGCACCACTTGTGGTTGCGGGTCGTCGTTCTCGGTTTGATCGACTGCGTTTGGTGACCAATAAAAAAGGGGCTTCGGCCCCTTTTTTATTGGTGCCCGTCCAGCGTGCCCGGTGTGCTCAACGTGCTCAGCGCGGATAGATCGCGCCCAGCACGCGCTCGCCCGCCGCGCCCGTGACGGCCGGGAGATTGCCCGGCTCGCGCGCCACGCAGCGCATGGCGAGCCACGCGAAGGCGAGCGGCTCCACCTGATGCGGCGGCACGCCGAGCGCCTCGGTCGTCGTGACCGGCACGCCCGCCACACCGCCTGTTTCGAGTGCTTTCTGCAGCGCCGCCATCAGCGCCGGATTGCGCGCGCCGCCGCCGCAGACATATACGGCGCGGCAATCGCTCGCGTGGCGCTCGATCTCGCGCGCCACGCTGACGGCGGTCAGCGCGACGAGCGTGGCCTGCACGTCGGCGGGCGAGAGCGACTCGAATCCCGTGAGCTTGTCGTCGAGCCATTGGGCGTTGAAAAGATCGCGGCCCGTGCTCTTGGGCGGCGGCTGCTCGAAAAACGGTTCGTCGAGCAGGGCGTTCAAAAGCGGCTGATGCAAATTGCCGCTCGCGGCGAACTTGCCGTTCTCGTCGTAGGGTTTGCCCAGATGCCGTTCGGCCCACAGGTCGAGCAGGGCGTTCGCGGGGCCGCAGTCGAAGCCGCGCACGGCGCCCGTTGCCGGGAGCACGGTGATGTTGCTGATGCCGCCCAGGTTGCAGACCACGCGCGTTTCTTCATGCGACCCGAACAGGGTCGCGTGGAACGCGGGCACGAGCGGCGCGCCCTGGCCGCCCGAGGCGACGTCGCGGCTGCGGAAATCGGCGATCACGTCGACGTGCGTGAGTTCCGCGAGGAGCGCCGGATTCTGGATCTGCACCGTGTAGCCCTTCTCGGGCCGATGCCGCACGGTCTGGCCGTGCGCGCCGATCGCCCGCACCTCGGCGGCGGAAATATTGCCCCCGCGCAGCAACTCGTGGCAGCAAACCGCATAGCGGGCCGCTAGCGCGTTGCCGGCGAGCGCCTCGCGCTCGATCTCGTTCTCGCCCGGCTGCTGCAACGAAAAGAGTGCCTCGCGCAGTCCTTGCGCGAACCCGACGAACGCCTCGGCCAGCACCACCGGCCGCAGGCCCGCCTCGAAGCGCACGGCAATGCCGTCCACGCCATCCATGCTGGTGCCCGACATCAGGCCGAGATACACGCCGTCGGCGGCGTGTGCGCTTTCGTTTCGTGCGTCGCGTGGCGCCACGTTGTGCTCCTTTCGTGAATGCAATTCAGTGCCCTGCGCAAAGATTATCGGGGCAATGCGGTTCGAGCGTAAGCCGAATGGGCGACTGTTGCGTGCCTTCGCCTCATGGGACGCTCCTGATGGCCGCTCGCAATCGGGCGGCACTGGAGCCCTGCGCGAGATCAACTTCCTCAAAGGTAGCGTTGACTGCGCGGTGCGCCCTCCGTATAGTGATACTATACGCTATACGGAGGGCGCACCCCGACCCAAACACGGACCCAGGCTCCAGACCAACCCATGTTCGATCTGTTTAGTCTGGAGAATCATGATCAAGTCGTGGAGTCACAAAGGGCTGAAGACATTCTTCTTCACCGGCAGCAAGGCGGGCATCCGGCCCGATCACATACCGCGCCTGCGGCGCCAACTGGCGCGGCTTGACGAGGCAGAGTCGCCGCGCGACATGAATGTGCCGGGCTGGCGCTGCCATGCGCTGGAAGGCCGTCTCGACGGCCACCACGCGGTCTGCGTCAACGGCAACTGGCGGCTGACCTTCGCGTTCGAAGGCCGGCACGCGGTCCTCGTCGACTATCACGACTACCACTGAGGCACGAGCAAGATGAACGACACGATACGCATGCACAATCCGCCGCACCCCGGCGCAACGCTGCGCGACGATATTCTCCCGGAACTGGGGCTCACCGTGACCGAAGCCGCGGCGCAACTCGGCGTCACGCGCGCCGCACTATCTCGCGTGCTCAACGGCCGCGCCGGCATTTCGCCGGAGATGGCGCTGCGTCTCGAGGCGTGGCTTGGCGAGGACAATGGCGGCCGCGCCGATCTGTGGCTTGCCATGCAGGTCACCTACGATCTCTGGCAGGCGCGAGCGAAAGGCCTGCCGCGTGGGGTGCGCGCTGCCGCCCGTTCCTGAGCGAGATCGCGGGGTGCGCGGCGCGAGCGGCGAGCAAACGCCGCGTGCGCAACCCGCAAACCTCGGCCAGGCGAGTCGAATCACGTAAAATCGCGGTCTAGACCCAGACTTAACGACAGAACCGATCGAAGCATGAGCACCGAGTCCACATCCCACAACGGCGCCAACAGCGGCGCAAAAGACGCCTTTCCGGTCACCGACGAAGTCCGTCACGCGCTCGCCGTTACGAAGCGCGGCGTGGACGAACTACTGATCGAAGAAGAATTCGAGCAGAAGCTCGCTCGCAGCGCGGCCACGGGCAAGCCGCTGCGTATCAAGCTCGGCCTCGATCCGACCGCGCCCGACATCCACATCGGCCACACGGTCGTGCTCAACAAGATGCGCCAGTTGCAGGATCTCGGTCACACCGTGATCTTCCTGATCGGCGACTTCACCTCGCTGATCGGCGATCCGTCGGGCCGCAACGCCACGCGTCCGCCGCTCACGCGCGAGCAGATCGAGTCGAACGCGAAGACGTACTTCGAGCAGGCCGCGCTCGTGCTCGACCGCGAGAAGACCGAGATCCGCTACAACAGCGAATGGTCGATGCCGCTCGGCGCCGACGGCATGATCAAGCTCGCGTCGCGCTACACGGTCGCGCGCATTCTGGAGCGCGAGGACTTCACGAAGCGCTTCCAGAGCGGCGTGCCGATCTCGATCCACGAATTCCTCTATCCGCTCATGCAGGGCTACGACTCGGTCGCGCTCAACGCGGACCTGGAGCTTGGCGGCACGGACCAGAAGTTCAACCTGCTCGTTGGCCGCGAACTGCAAAAGCAGTACGGCCAGGAACAGCAGTGCATTCTCACGATGCCGCTGCTCGAAGGCCTCGACGGCGTCGAGAAGATGTCGAAGTCGAAGAACAACTACGTCGGCATCAGCGAAAAGCCCAACGACATGTTCGGCAAGCTCATGAGCATTTCGGACACGCTGATGTGGCGTTACTTCACGCTGCTGTCGTTCCGGCCGATGGACGAGATCGAAGGCTTCAAGCGCGAGATCGAAGCGGGCCGCAATCCGCGCGACTTCAAGGTGCTGCTCGCGCAGGAAATCGTCGCGCGTTTCCACTCGCAGGCTGACGCCGAGCGCGCGCTCGAAGACTTCAACCATCGCGCCAAGGGTGGCGTGCCGGACGACATTGCGTCGGTCACGCTCGCGGGCGCGCCGCTCGCGATCGGCCAGCTGCTCAAGCAGGCGGGCCTCGTGCCGTCCACGAGCGAAGCGCTGCGCAACATCGAGCAGGGCGGCGTGAAGATCGATGGCGCCACGGTCTCCGACAAGGGCCTGAAGGTCGAGGCGGGCGAGTTCGTCGTGCAGGTCGGCAAGCGCCGCTTTGCACGCGTGACGCTTACCGCATGATTGCGTTGATCCAGCGCGTGCGCCGTGCCGAGGTCCGCGTAGCGGACGGCAGCGGCGAGCGCGTGACCGGCGCGATCGGTCAGGGGCTGCTCGCGCTGGTGTGCGCCGAGCGTGGCGATACCGAGGCCAGCGCCGACAAGCTGCTCGCCAAGCTGCTCGGCTATCGCGTGTTCAGCGACGCGGCGGGCAAGATGAATCTGGGCGTGCAGAATATCGACGGCGATGGCACCCCCGGCGGTCTGCTGCTCGTCTCGCAGTTCACGCTCGCCGCCGACACGAACAGCGGTCTGCGTCCGAGCTTCACGCCGGCCGCGCCGCCAGAGGAAGGCCGGCGTCTGTTCGACTACTTCGTCGCCACCGCGCGCGAGAAGCAT
>DATBXG010000291.1:0-3767 GCA_036514415.1 Paraburkholderia sp. | reverse complement strand
GATGGTCAGCCAAAAATGTTTGAACAGCATCGGTTTTGTGGCTGCTCACGTTGTCACATATCACGTGAACCTCCTTTCCGCGTGGCTGCGCCGATACTACCTCGGTGAGGAACGCAACAAACTGGGCGCTGGTATGGCGCGGCGCGGTTTTGCCCAGCACTTCGCCGGTGGCGACATTCAATGCGGCGAACAGGCTCAGGGTGCCGTTGCGTTTGTATTCAAAGCCATAACTCTCGGCACGCCCGGGCGAGAGCGGCAACATCCGGTCCTTGCGATCCAGCGCCTGGATGGCTGTCTTCTCGTCCACGCAGAACACCACCGCGTGCAACGGCGGATTAAGGTACAGCCCGATCACATCGGCGGCCTTGGTCTCAAAGTCAGGATCGTTGGACACCATGTGCGTATCGAGACGATGTGGCCGAATGTCGTGCTTGCGCCAGATACGTTGCACGGTCATGAAGGCCATGCCCAGCTGTGCCGCCAGTTTGCGGCTGCTCCAGTGCGTCGAGCCGTCGGCCGGCTTGCGTCGCAGTGTGTAGTCGAGCACTCTCGCTTCAAGGCCCGCCAGGTCAGGTCCCGGCGCACGGCCCGGATGTCTGCCGTACAGGCCAGCAAGGCGCTCACTGGCGAAACGCGTTTGCCACGTTGTGATGAAACGCGAATCGCATCGCAATTCGGCCATGATCGCCGCACGCGAGGCTCCTTCGTCGAGCAGCAGGATCAACCGCGCACGCCTCACCTCGCCAACGGCCATTGTGCGGCTGCGCTGCATCGACGTCAGTTCTTCGCGCTCGGTTTCACTCAGATTCATTTTGCCCATGCACTATTAGATCAGTGCAATTTCATTGGTTCACTGGACTAGTGCAAGTTTCAGGAGACGCATGTCACACTCTTTGGGATATGCCGATAACATGGCATCGCACCGGAGGAGATATGAATCAGACAAGGCAAAATTTTCGAATATTAAATATACTCGACTTTAGACATTCGGCACCCCGATGGGGGGCGATGGAATTGGCAAATTTCCGCCGTACGTGAAATCAAAGAACAGTCACCGCTTCGATGGCAGCCGCCACGCGCAGCAAATCGGCGTCGCTGCCCGCGAGTCCGCACACGCTCAAGCCCACCGGCGCGTCCCCGCGCGGCGCGCACGGCAACGAAACCGCGCAGCCGTCGAGAAAGTTGACCGTCGACGGGTTGCGCAGCACGAGCGCATTGGTTGCGGCGAAATGCGCCGCGTCGGCTTCGAGCGCGGTAATCGCTGGCGGCGCGATCGGCACGGTCGGCATGAGAAAGCCGTCGAAGCCGTCCAACGCCGCGTGCGCCTGCGCAATGGCGGCGGCGCGCGCCGCGATCAGGTCGATATAGTCCGCGGCGAGCGCTGTTTCGCCGATGCGGATGCGTGCAAGCACACGCGGATCGTAGCGTTCGGCCTGCTCCGGCAGGCGGCCGCGATGCGTCGCATACGCTTCGATCGGCGAAAAACCGAAGCGGTTGATCGACGGCAGGGTGTCGAGCAGCGGCAGGCGCAGCGGCGTGAGTTGGACGCTGGCGCGCGACAGGCGGCCGAGCGCGGCTTCCCAGCTTGCGCCGACGTGCGCGTCCATGCCGTCGGTCACGTAGTTCGTTAGCACCGCCAGGCGCAGGGCGGCAGGTGAGGCGGCGCGCAGCGGCGTGGCGGCAGCGAGGTTCGCGCCGGCGAGCACCCGGTCGATCAGCGCGCAGCAGGCCACGCTGGGCGCGATCGCGCCGATCGAATCGAGCGTGGTGGAAAGCGGAAACGCGCCTTGCGTCGGCACGCGGCGCGCCGTGGGCTTGAAGCCCGTGAGGCCGCAGAAGGCCGCGGGAATGCGCAGCGAGCCGCCCGTGTCGCTGCCGAGGCCCGCCGCCGCCATGCCGAAGGCCACCGACATCGCCGCGCCCGACGACGACCCGCCCGCCACGCGCGGTTTGCCGTCGGCATCGCTCCACGGCGAGCGCGGCGTGCCATACCACGGATTCACGCCGAGCCCCGAGAATGCGAACTCACTCATGTTGGTGCGCCCGAGCGGCACGGCACCCGCGCCGCGCAACCGCGCGACGGCCGCGGCATCGTGCGTGGCGGGCGCCGCGTTGTCGAGCACGCGCGAACCGGCGCGGGTGCGTTCGCCCGCGACATCGATGAGATCCTTGATGGAGACGGGCACGCCCGCGAGCGGCGAAAGCTTCACGCCCGAGCGGCGCAGCGCGTCCTGGGCGTCGGCTTCGCGTTGCGCGCGTTCGGCGTCGACGCAAATGAAGGCGTGGCCGCCATTACCGCCCTCAGCGGCGATGCGGGCGAGCGCGGTATCGACGAGTTCGCGGCTCGTGGTGCGGCCTGCGTCGAGGTCGGCGGCGAGTTGCGAGAGCGGCGTGGCAGGAGCGAATGACATAGGGTTCCGTGCGTATGTGCAGATAGGAAGGCGCGCGCTCAAGCTACCACGGGCAGCGCGCGGATCGCGTAGCGCGCGCACAGGCTGCGGTCGAGCACCGGATCGTGCAGTTCCAGCTCGAACGCGTCGCCGGATTCCATCGCCGCCATTTCGCCCTGCACGGCGAGCGTGCCGCTGTACATCGCGCTGCCCGGCGGCAACGCGCCGCTTTCCGTGTAGCGGCGCCAGAGATCGGCGGGCGGCAGCAGTCCGTTCACTGTGCCGGTCTGATACGCGCGCTTTTCGCCGTTCGCGGTCACGAGCGTCGCGCGCATCGTCAGCCGGTCCCAGTGGCCGGCAACGTCGTCGTAGCGCCACGCATCGCGGCCGAGCGGCTTCGGGCACACCTGCTTCGACACGGCCACGCTGTACGCCTCGGCCTTGCGGTCGGTGTGATCGGAGCCGATCGTCACGAGCGTGCCCAGCGGGCTTGCGAGCAGCACGCATTCTATTTCGCCGCTCGTATGGGTGCCGAGCACTTCGACCGTTTCGGCCTGGCTCAGTTGTTCCGCGCCCACGCGGTAGAAGAGCGGCGTGCTGGATGGCGGCGCGACGCCGAGCGCCGCGAGTTCGTCGATGTGATGCTGGATGGCGTGCGCGTCGCGCCCGGCCCAACCTGCGATCACGAGCGTGTCGATGTCGAGCGTGAGCGGCGTGGCCGCGCCGCCGGACGGAAGGACGTTGAAGGAAAGCGTCGTCATGATGGGGAAGTTCGAGGAAGATGGAGCGAGCCTGGCGCGTGGCGCCGTTCAACGGTCGAACCAGCGCGCCGGGCGAAAGTGCGGATTCAGTCTTGCAGCGGACGTTTGGCGGTTTCACGCGCGGCGAGCAGGGCGATGCCCGTGACGACCAGCGCGCCCGTGACGTAGAGAGACACCGCCGTCGTGCCGTGCGAGGCCCGGAACAGCGCGACGATGATGAGCGGCGCGAAGCCGCCGCCGAGAATGCCCGCGAGCGTGTAAGCCAGCGAAGACCCGGCGTAGCGCACGCGCGTCGGGAACTGCTCGGTGACGAACGAGGCTTGCGGACCGTACATCACGGCGTGAATCACGAGGCCGACGATCACGGCGAGCACGATCAGCTCGGGCTGCGACGTGTTCATCAACATGAAGAAGCCGAACGCCCACACGATGGCTGCGATCACGCCGCCAAGGTACACGGGGCGGCGGCCGAAGCGGTCGGAGAGCGCGCCGAAGAGCGGCACCGTCGCGGCGTTGCAGGCGGTGCCCGCAAGCACGGCGGTCAGCGCAAGCGAACGCGAGAGGTTAAGCACCGTGGTCACGTAGGTGAGCGTGAACACGACGAGCAGCGCGTAGA